>JBCBIN010000138.1:0-8512 GCA_038524555.1 Cyanobacteria bacterium J06623_7
AAGGGATTTACTTCGTAATTTTAGCCAGAACTTTTTCTCCCGGCAGATATGGGGCATACATTAGCATTGTGGCGATCGTTTCTATCTTTATGCCTTTTGCTACTTGGGGTAGCGAGAGAATTATCATTCAAAATGTTTCTCGTCAGCGGCGAGCATTTCGTGACTCTTGGGGAACGGGCATTCTCAAAACTCTTATTTTTGGCTCGTTTTTTATCAGCGTCGTTTTAATTGGCTTTAGCTTCTTTTCTATTCCCGGCATTTCCATTTATTCTGTCTTTGCCGTTGCTTTAGCCAATCTAATTTTTTTGCGCCTCAACGATTTAGTTCGAGATAGCTTTGTCGGTATTGGCTTATTAAACTATACCGCCAGATGTATGTTCCTGGTTTCTCTCAACCGATTCTTTGGGGTGTTAATTTTAATTGCCCTCTTTGATCGCCCGACGATTTTAGCCTGGACGATTCTTTATTGCTTTGCCACTTTTGTAGCGGCAGTTACTTCCACCTATTTGCTGGTTAAGCAGGTAGACTATCCGCGCTTCGATCTATCTAAGGTCAAACAAGATTTGCCCCTAGGATTTTCTTTTGCGGTGGGCATATCCGCTCACAGTATCTATAACGATCTAGATAAGTCGATGTTGGCCAAGCTATCTACTCTGGCTTCGGCGGGGATTTATGGAGCGGCATATCATATTCTCAACGTTTCATTTACCCCCATTATGTCCCTGGCTATGGCTTCCTTCAGAAACTTTTTTCAGAAGGGAACTGCCGGCATCAAGGGTAGCTTTGAGCTGTGTAAAAAACTATTGCCCATGTCCCTGGGTTATTCGATCTGCGCCATCATCGCCATGGCGATTTTTTCTCCTCTAATACCTCTAATCTTGGGCTCAGATTATCAGGATACGGCGACGGCTTTAGTCTGGCTGTCACCCACCATCTTCTTTCGGGCAATGCACCTTTTTGCTGCCGATACTCTTACGGGAGCCGATTTACAGAGCGTCAGGAGTGGTTCCCAAGTAGCAGTAGCAATTATCAATGGTCTGCTCAATTTATGGTTAATTCCCCTCTATAGCTGGTATGGCGCAATCTGGGCGACCATCGCCTCAGAATTTTTGCTAATGCTTTTCCTTTGGGGTGGAGTATATTTCTATTCTCGTAAGCCAACACCGTCAAGTTAGTCTCGCAGCTTTAATTTTCTTTATTCATCTAGATAATTTATTTCAAGCAAATGTCTCAACCAAAATCCCGCGGCATGTTTATTGTCTGGAAAAAATATCAGAGAAGACCAGAAGTTTTAGCTGCTTTGCTCAACTGCGAACTCAAGTTTTTTCCTCATCTATTTCAGCGCAAATATTTGAGACCTTTAGACTATCTCTTCAAACTCATTGTCAACGTTAGAGAGATCTGGCGCACCAAGCCCGATTTTGCGATCGCTCAAAGCCCGCCAACCTTTAGCGTATTGCCGGCTTTATTGACTAAAACGCCCTATATCATTGATGCCCATAACCCCCTCTTTCAGGTAGAAATGTGGCAAAAGCTGCCCTTATCGGCAACCATCCTGCGTCAAGCGGCGGCTATCATCGTTCACAATCGAGAAATGTTACAACTGGTAGAAAAACTGTATCCCAAGTCCAACCTGTTTACCATTTCCGACCCAATTCAGGAAATTGTCCCCCCCCAACCGCAACCACGACAGGCAAGACAGATTTTGGCGATCGCCTCCTTCGATCCTTGGGACGAACCAGTGGAGCTGCTGATTGCCACGATGAGACAACTAAAAGAGTTCAGCTTTATCGTTACGGCAGATATTAATAAGCTCGATCCCCAAACAGCGGCAAGCCTACGAGAGTTAGATAACGTGACTCTGACGGGGTTTTTAGCGACTCCAGAATATCATCAGGTTCTATGTTCGAGTCTGGCAGCATTAGTCCTCACCACCAGCGATGCCACTCAGCCCAGCGGTGCCTGTGAAGCCCTATCTTCCAATACTCAGCTAATTATTAGCCGCACATCTTTAACCGAGCAATTATTTGGTCAGTGGGCGGTGTTGGTCGATAACGATGCCACCTCTATTGCCGAAGCGATTGAGTCCCTCTCGGTACGAGAACTCGATCTAGCCGATTATCGTCAACAGTGGAATTTGGAAGTAGAGCAAGAAATTAGCCGTCTTACCCAGTTTATTGATCGCCATTCATGACCCAAAAGCTGGAGCACAAACATAGTCGTTTCTGATGTAAAAAGACGATAAGCTGGACGGGTTAGACTTCACTAAAGGCTTGATAAATCGCACTCCAGGCTAACTTGCGGTTTAACTGCCGATCTAAGGGTAAGGGTCGCACCTCGATCCTATCTTCACGGGGGGCAAACCAAGACAGCCAAGTATAGCGATCGCTCAAGCCCCAGGTAACAATGGTATCCACTGCTGGTTCAGCCAAAACCACTGACAAATAATCGTAATAGGCCTCGGCAACCAGGCGATCTCTCGCCTCTAGCTCTAAACCAGGGGGCAACCAGCTATCCGCCACGTCCAGTTCGGTAACCTGAATTTTGAGCCCGAGGTCGGCCACATTTTGGAGAAAACGACGATATTTAGCGGGATTAAAGCGATCGTTGAGGCTAGCATTTAAATGAGCTTGAACCCCCAGAGCCTGAATCGGCGTACCTCTCTTGATTAAACCTTCTAACAGCTTTAGTACTGCTGTTCTTTTTTGCTCGTCTTCGGGGCTGTCGTATTCCAGACCAAAATCGTTGTAGAGCAGAATTGTGTTGGGTGCTACCGTTGCCGCCGCACGAAAAGCCAGATCGACAAAATCGACTCCCAGCCAGTGTAGCCAACTCGGATATCTACTCCCCTTCATCGATTCACTGGTTTTGGTATCGCGGAATCCATCCGAACGCCCGTCGGCGGGATTAATGACCTCATTGATGACACTCCAGGCATAGGCCTGTGATTCATACCTCTGACCGACTCCCTGCACCATGGTTTCGAGAATTGTCGCAATTTCCGTTGCTTTGGTCTGGCGATCGCAAAATTTAGCCATCAGCCATTCCGGCAGAAATTCATGCCATACTGCCGCATCCAGCTTAAAGAGCATATTGTTATCGCGAGCAAACTGACTAAAATAGTCGATGCTGCGAAAATTCGGGCGAGTCAGACTGGGATAGAGTTCGCTCCAAACATTCCCGGCTGCTAATAGTTGACATTCACGAATAAGTCGAGACTGAAATTCGACATCTCCCTCTAGCTGTTCGTCACTGGCTTCAGGAAAAGCACCATAAATTTTATCTTTTTCTTGAGCTATCTGCTGTAGGGTAGTCTCACTCGAACTGATATCGTTTAACCGTTCGTTGTCAACCAGAGAAAATAATTGTTGGCGGTCAGAAAATTTATCACAGCTAGCCGCCATGGTAGCGATCGCCGAAGCACTGGCTGCATATACGAATTGCCTTCTGGTTAGCCGGTTCATCATCAATCGTTCCCCACCCCCAATTAAATGGTTTTTGCCTCTACTAGCCGTTGATAGTGCTCGGTAGCGCGTTCGGCTTTTGCCGACCAAGTTTGAGTTTGAGCGAAATCATAGCCAACCCGGCCCATCTCAATTCTGGCTTGGGGATGGTGGTATAAGTACTCAATGCCGTTCGCTAAAGCAGCTACGGTGTTATCTGCATCAGTTACCGGTACTTTGATTCCGGCTGTGGGAGGAATAAATTTTTTTGCTCCGTGAATATCTAAAGTAACAATGGGTAAGCCATAAGCCATGGCCTCCAAAAATTGCGTTGGACAGGAATCTCGCAGACTAGTAAAGAAAAAAGCATTACTGGCAAGATAAAGCTCTCTTACTTCGAGCCATGGTAGCCGACCACGATAATCGACTACTTTTTCCAGACCAAATTCGCGAATCCACTGAGGTAAGCTCGAACTTTGCATTCCATCACCGACGATGGTGAGCTTATAAGGAATACTGGGATCGACTTTGGATAATGCTTCTAAAGTCAGCCTGATGCCTTTTCGGGGCAACAAACTGCCAACCCAAAGCAACTTCAATTCTGGTTCGTTCTGTCTGCTGGGAAACTCTGGGGGAAACCAATTTTCTGGTAAACCCGGATCGAAAAATAGTTCGAGCTGCTTCTGACCTGCTCCCAAGCGTGCCGCCAGTTCGTAGGTATCAATATTCGTCGCAAAAACTAGACTCGCATGACTGACAGTTTGGCGGAAAAACCAGTTAAAGCGAGCAAATTTACGAAATAAGAGCGATCGTAAGGCCTCACTTTTCCACTTATCAAGAAAATATTTTTTGAGAGTTACCGGTGCAGTTTGCCCACCACCGACAGGGCCAAAAACGAAAGGTTTTTCCAACTGCCAGAGTCTAGAGCCAGCAGTGACGCTCCCCCAAGTAACATGGTGTATCAGGTCAAAATTAACTTCATAATCTAGCTGACGTACTACTGCTAAGGCTCGATGCTGCCACCGAAAGTAACGATACTGCCAATGAAAGGGGGTCGCATCAACTAGCCGGTCGATTGGATTACTCGGGTTATCGTCGAGATATACAAAATGTATCCGGGGAATTGGCTCTCGTACCATTTCCGGTTCGATATATTCTCGACCACCAGCCCAAGTCAAGACCCATACCTCATGACCTATTTCCGATAGACTTTTTGCCCAATTCCAACCATAGCCATCCTCCGACCCTCGGTTCGGCTTACAAGCATAAGCAGACAAGAGAATTTTCATGTATTGTTCCGATACTCTCAGTAAAACTCAACAGAAGGTTATTCAAGATATCTTAATCTTTTCGAGGGTTATTTGTTCGATTCAGACTAAATAGCCAATAACGATCGCCAAAAAAAAACGATAGCTTTACAGTAGATATACAGATTTAGAGCATTTATAGCGATCGAGTCGTAACTTTTCTGAGTTTATGATTTTATTGTTGATTATGACCGGTTAGCGGGGTAGAGAATGACTTTTAATCCAGACTACTGACCTTCAATTGCTAAGGATTTATATGTTTTGGTAACCTGCAATTCTTGGTAAAACTGGTTCATTGAATAGATTTTACGACTCCAAACTTGAGTTGTCGCAAATTGATAGGCAGCCTGGCTCATCTACTGACGCTCGCGGGGATTGTGATAGAGATATTCAATGGCTCGTGCTAAAGCGGCTACCGTTCCCGCTGCATCGGCAATAGGAACCTTAATCCCCGCATCTTGAGGGACAAAATCTCGGGCACCGTGATGATCTAAGGTAATTAGCGGCAATCCCCACGCCATCGCCTCTAGCAACTGGGAGCCAAAGCTATCGCGCAAACTAGTAAAGTAAAAAACATCATGACTGGCATATTCTGCTTTAACCCGTTCCCAGGAAACTCGTCCCAAACAGTTGACTTTGTCTCCTAAATTTAATTCTGCGATCAACTGGCGCAAAACAACATCTTGAGCATGAACTCCCACAATAGTAAGCGCCCAAGAAATTGCCACATCCACTGCGGCGATCGACTCTAGGGTCAAACGCAGACCTTTCCTGATTTCCGAGCTTCCTACCCAGAGCAAACGGAGGTGTTCTCCTGGCTTTTTTGTTGGCAACTGATCGGCAAAGAACTCTGGGGGTAATCCACTATCTAGATATAGTTTGACTCTCTTGGCACCCAATTCTTGGGCTAAATCTAGGGTGTCGCGGTTAGTCGCTAAAACTAAATCAGCTTGACTAACGCTTTGACGAGCAACGAGGTTAAACCGAGCTAGACTGCTGGAACATAAAGAGCGGATCGCTTCATGTCGCCACCGATGTCCAAAATATTGCTTGAGAGCAACCGGGGCAATTTGCCCTCCGCCGACAGGACCAAGAACAAAGGGTTTGTCCAATAACCAGAGCCACGAACCGGCAATAATGCTGCCCCAGGATACATGATGAACAATATCAAAATCAATTTCCCGATCTAATTTTTGGGCTGTGCCTAGTGCTCGTAGTTGCCAAACGAGATAGAGATATTGCCAGTCTAATTTGACCTGACGTAGAATTTGAGCGATGATACCCCATACCCCGTTTCTCTTCAATATAGACAAAGTGTAGGGGGTACCTGACACCGCCGCTAATTCTTCGATCTCCCTGCGACCTTCTGGCCTAGTGAGCACCCATACTTCATGACCTACCCGAGCTAAATTGATTGCCCAGTTCCAACCAAAGCCTTTTTCCGTTCCCTGATTTGGCTCACAAGCATAAGCAGATAGTAAAATTCTCATATAATCGCTCTTTAATCCCATTAAAAGCGACCATTATAATCGCTTAAATTTATTGTTTGAAGAGAATTAGAGCCCTAGAAGAGAGAAATTAATACCTAAAGAAGAATTAGTTTTGAAGATCAATTTGTGCTCGCGCAGCCCTGACCGAACAAATAAACTTTGTGCGATCGTCAAAGTATTGTATAAGGTTTCAACCTAAAATCTCATTTGGCTGGAGCCTTGGGTAAAATTTACTTAAATTCGTATTAAAAAATAATACATATATTTTATTGATTCAATTCGATCTTGTTGGCAAAAGAAACAGTTTACAGAGCGATTGAACCGCGCCGAGATGCGTTCTTATTTTTATCTACCTCCCAGTCATCAAGTTAGGCAAATGCCTTAGCTGCTCAAATCAAAAGTATTAATTAGTTTACTTCTCAAAAAATTATATATTGAATTTTTTTCATCTAAGCACATTTTTCACTCAGAAAAAAAGTTTATTTTAGTCTATATTATTGTAGTTATCCGCTGCTGCTCGACACAAGTGATTGTTTAATTGTTGCTCTTAAACTTTAGTTAATATCAATTAGCAAAAAACGGCCTGTACCGAGCGTTCTTTTTTTACAACCAGATGATTGGGGTCATGATACGATAATATTTGCGGTTTGAACTTTTCCTACCACACCTATGATTTAAATCAAACTTTTTACCAAAAAAACACTTTTTTTGTAGTTTAATTATTTCTACTGACAATAATTGCTGCAAAGTTTTAAGCTTTTTAAACTCTAAACTGTATTTGATAATGTATGACCATAGAATAATTAGCTAGACTCTTGCTCTGAAGATAATTTAGTTGCTTGAGGATATATTTTCAATTATGAGCCAGTTTCTATTCTCCAAAGTCTTTCCTTGATGGTCAACTTCAACCCAAGCAACGGTTGGAGCCATCAACAATTGGCATGGGCGCCGCCAAACCAGCACCCAAAGTCATCCTAGAGTCATAGTAAGCATAGGTTTGCTGTAGAAAGTGGTGGAGACACACAACTTAGGAGTCTAACCAGATGATATTACTATTGCCTGATTGTAAATAACTTAATAATTTGATTTATTTATAGTGTAGTTTATTTAATTATTTGGGAGCGGGATTATTGCCTTTACGCCAGAGATTAGCAGAATGAACATGAGAGTCGTAGAAAACGAAGTAGAAACATCAAATAACCCCAAGCCGATTAAAATCGCTGTTTGCGTAATCACTTGCTTTCGTCCCGATGGATTAAAAAGATTGCTCCACGGCATGGCGGTACAGAAATTTACTAATAATTCGCCTCCAGACATAAGAATTATCATTGTTGATAATGATGCTGAGGGGTCGGCTAGAAGCGTATGTGATGAGTTTGTGGCTCAGCATGATATTCCCCTAAAATACGAGATCGAAGAGCAAAGAGGAATTCCCTTTGCCCGCAATCACTCCGTAGATATAGCCAAAAATGACGTAGACTTTATTGCCATTATGGATGACGATGAAGTCCCCGCCGAGAACTGGTTAGATGAACTGATGACCGCCCAAAAAGAGTTTGCTGCCGATATTTTGACGGGCCCCGTGGCCCCACACTTTGTCGAAAAGCCAGCCGAGTGGCTCTTAGATTTTTTTGGCAGTGGAAATTTAACCAATGGACAGAACCTTCATCGTCACTATGGTTATGTCTATACCAGTAATCTATTTGCTCGGGCAGAACTCTTTCAACATATTCGCTTTGACGAACAGTTTCGTTCTAATGGTGCGGACGATACTCACCTATTTATGCAGGTAGAAGAAAAAGGTTATAAAGCAGTTTGGGCTAACCGTGCTTTAGTAACTGAATGGCTTCCCGCTAGCCGGACTAACTATAAGTGGCTCTGGCAAAGGGCATATCGTCGGGGCAATGGATTCGCTTTTTGCGAGCTCGTTCAAAACCGCTCTATCGGCACAAGGATACAGAGATTTGCTAAAGGTATTTTTCGCTTCGTGCAGGGAATATTAACTGCGGCGATTTCTTTGGGTCGTCGAGCCGTATTCGTGCGCGGCATTCAGACCGCTTGTTTAGGAGCCGGGATGATTACCGGCAGCTTTGGTAGTGAATATCAAGAATACCGCAAGATTCACCGTGTTTAGTCATGTTCTCGTTTGTTATTTAACCTGGCATTCAGAATTTATTTATCCATCGTTAGATCGCCATACTCAAACTGACAGTTAATCTCTAGATATCGACATAATTAAAGTATCTTTAAACCAAGATAAATATCCTGGTTA
>JBCBIN010000139.1:0-8501 GCA_038524555.1 Cyanobacteria bacterium J06623_7
TTTTGCTTGTTTTGTCCAAATCTGTCGATCAACTTCAATCGAGCATCTCGTTAGTTTGGCAAACAGAGGTAGTCTGAAAAAACTGGTGTTATAAAGTAGACAGTCTTAAGAAAACTACAACATAATAGTTATTGATTTTTATCTATGTCTACCATCGAGCAAATTAAACCTGCCGGCAAAGCGGATGTCATTATTTATGTACCTTATTATTCAAAAAATAAACATAGCTGGCTACCTCATGCGATCGCCCTATATAGAGAAGGCTCTCTAGAAGGAGAAAGGCAGATTGAAGGAGGAGAAAGCATTCCGTTTGTTGCTAGCTGGCATATTTCCAAACTCCCTTCCGAACTAACTCGCTGTCGCCTACAGTTTGATGGGCAGGCAGAGTTGAGCTACGAGTTAACTTTGTCTAACTCAGAGTTTATTGATTACCTAATAGATGTCATGATGAATTTTAAGCGTTCAAAGAAAACTGATTTTCCTCAAAGTTTTTATCGCAAACTGCTGCGCTTTGAATAGAATCATAGTAAACACAACATCAACAAGGAGTGAGGGCGTGGCTACATCGGCTAAACATCTTTTAATAGCTTCTACCGAAGCTTACTGTGGCAAATCGGCTACTATTCTCGGTCTGAGTTATCTGGCTCAAGCAAAAGATATCTCAATAGGCTACGGTCAGCCTCTAGCAGCAGACTTTAGAGACAACCCAGAAGACCCCGCTCCAGCACATGATGCCAAGTTTCTCGCATCAACCTTGGGTTTATCTACCGAGCAGGTAAAACAGCCCCTGCTTTATTTAGATCGTCAAACTATTGCCCAAAGATTACAGGGAAACGATCGCCAAGACTATAGCGAAACAGTACGAGAATATGTCGCCCAAATTAAAGGAGATTTAGTTTTTTTAGAGGGATCGAGCAATCTTTGGGAAGGAAGTGTCTTTAACCTTTCCGCACCGGAAATTGCCGAACTAGTCGATGCCTCAATTTTACTTGTAGCCAGCTATCATCCCCAACTGCTAGTAGGTAGCCTGTTGTCTGCCAGAAAATTTTTAGGCGATCGCTTATTGGGAGTAGTCATTAATGATGTACCCCCGGAAGAATATATTTCTGCCTCCGAAACAATCAAAGAGTATTTAGAAAATCAGCAGATTCCGGTGCTGGGGATGGTTCCTAAAGATCGGATTCTCAACAGCGTTAGCGTTAACGAAATTGCCAAGCGGCTCAATGCCGATGTGCTTTGCTGTCCTGAACATATGGACTGGATGATTGAAAGTCTAAGTATTGGGGCGATGAACGTAAATTCTGCCCTCGGTTATTTCCGCCAGCGAGAAAACATGGCGGTAGTCACTGGGGGAGATCGTACTGAGCTACAGATGGCAGCCTTAGAAACATCTACTCATTGCCTAATTCTAACCGGTCGTATTCCGCCCAAAGATATTATCATCGAACGCGCGGAAAGCCTAGAAATCCCAGTTTTGTCTGTAGATACAGATACTCTGACTACGGTAGAAGTGGTTGACAGCGCCTTTGGTAAAGTTCCTTTAGGAGAGTCAATGAAAGTAAGTCAGATTAAGCGTTTGATTCAGCAGAATTTTGACTTTGATCGATTGCTCCAGCATTTAGGATTAGAAGTAGCCAAATCGGTTTAGTCTAGAGCTAGAACCTTATTACAATTGAGCAAGATTCATGAGCATAAATCTTAAAGTGTCTAGCATGGTTTGCGATGGCTGCGTTGATACCGTCAAAAATGCGATCGTCACTCACGAACCAGAAGCTAAGGTAGAGATCAATTTAGGCACTAAGCAGGTAACTGTGGAGACAGCCGCCTCTGAAGCCTCAATTAAGCAGATAATTACGGCGGCGGGGCATACCGTAGAGTAGTAATCTACTCAATAGACTAGCAATAATCAAATTAGACACAAAGTTGAATTATCTCCTAAGATTTACGAATAAAAGCTACGTTATTTCAAGAACGACAAATAACCATTGATAGCTGCATTTTCGTTTTACTCCTGAATGTCATAGTTAAGCCTAAGGATGTTATATCTGTATTCCTGATTCCCGCTCAAATATTGGTGGAAATTAGTCGGCAAAATATCATAGGAGTCTAAACCAATGATTTTCTTAAATACCCTGAAGACAGTGGTTCAGTATATGGCAGAGGGATTCTTAGAAATCTTTAGCCCTCATGAAGACCATTATCCCGCGATCGGCGTTCAGCCCTTTAGCGGTACAGTTGCCCATCGTTCACGCTTCGATTGGTAGTTATTTGCTTGAATATCTAGTCACACAAAATGCCCGAACTTATTGTAAGCTAAGGCATTTTACAACATATCTATAAATCAAGTTGATCGTAACTCTTCCTCTTTCGGCGATCGCCATTGGCAATACGCATTAGACGTAAATAAGATAAAACCGACCCCGTTAATTGATGACACGCCCTAATCTTTTAACCAGTCTGGGCAATTGCTATCTGCGTAACCTTGAGGGTGCATCGCACAAACTAACAGATTGCCGTTGTAAGCCTGTCCATGATAATTGCTACAGCCAATACAGGCAGGGTTGCTATCGGCTGAGGGGTCATGATAGCTAACGCGAGTAAAGTCTTCTTCTGAAAACTCATCCCATTCTGTCCATAGCGCCGCTTCAATATCATCACTCGTGGTAACAATCACATCCACAAAATTGTGAATAAAATCTTCTACCTCTTTGCCAAAGCTAGCTTCAAATTGCTGAAATAGAGAACCAAAGCTATCCCCCACTTCATCAACTAACAGTTCTGTCGCTTCTCCTACCTCGGCAAAAAAGCCTTCCATGTCCGCAGCGGTTTTCTCGATCTGTCTCCACCACTCGTCTTGCCAGTCGCTCATGTAATTAACCTTGTTAACAGATACTACTAGTCTAAGCGGTTATTTCTACATTTCCCGCTTGAGTCGTCGTAACTCTTCCTGTAGCGATTGCACTTGCTGGCGTAAATCATCACCATCTGTATTATCTGCTTTCGCCTGTGCCGATTGAGGAGATTCCGCTGGGGGTGGGGTTGCTTCCGCCTCATCGACGTCGACAATTTCAATCTTGCGAGGTTCTCTCTCTGGCGTTTTGTTGTTACCCGGAACAGTTCCCTGCTGTGCCTGTTCTACTAATTCATCAACAAATTTACGAGCCTCTTCCGTGCTCATTTCTCCCCGCTCTGCCATTTCTTCGGCTAGCTTTTGGGCTTGAACTTTTAAGTCTTTGACCGTATCGTTGGCTTTTTCTTGGGCATAAGATGCAAAACCAACTCCCATATAAAAAGCTTTCTTGGCAATATTCTCAAAATTAGCCATTAGTCTTTCTCCGAACTCACTATGGTCTATTCATTCATAGTGTATATCATCTCTAAAACTGTTAAATTACGGTTTAAATGTGAAATTCCCGAACCGACGTTCGACCTAAATGAAGGTGTTTAAAGGGAAAAGGGCAAAGGAATAGATCGTGATTATGGTTTAAAAGTTTTCTATTCCATATTTATTTACCCATGTCCTACTGATTTAAGACAAAATCGATTAGCCAAATTTATAGTGTTTTTTGACTGCTTGGTTAATTGTCCAGGTGCAGGACATTCCTGCCGGAAAGGTAACTAAATCTCCCTTACCCATAGTGACAGGTTCGCCACCATCGGGAGTAACGACAACATCGCCCGCCAAAAAATAGCAAGTTTCCGCTTCATCGTAAGTCCAGGGAAATTCTGAAGCTTCTTTCGTCCAAATCGACCAGTCGAATACACCAAGTTTGTCTAATTCTTCTCTGTTTGGTTGAGATATAACAGAAATAGCTGTAGTTTGAGCTTTCATAGTTTTTCAGCGGTAGATGATACTAGAATTATGATTAAGACATAATATGATGTTTTGAGATTATATTTCGAGTATTGCTACAGGTAGTTTTAATCTGAGTTTAGTCATTAAAGCCTTGCTATACTTAGCAGCATCGATTCTAATTTAAGAACTTTAACAACCTTATTTCACTAAAGTATGCAGCCTACCGACCAAAGTAAGTTCACCGAACAAGCCTGGGATGCGATCGTAAAGTCTCAGGAAGTTGCCAAATCGTTTCAGAATCAGAACTTAGAGGTCGAGCATTTAGTCTTAGCGGCGATCGCCCAAGAGGGTCTAGCGGTAGCTATTTTGGATAAGGCTAACGTCGATCTAGTCAGGCTTAAGCAGCAGTTAGAGATGTTTACCAAGCGCCAACCCCGTATCGGTTCGGCACAGCTATATTTAGGCCCGAGTTTAGATCGGCTGCTGGATCGGGCAGAAGATTGCCGCGTGGGTTGGGATGACAGCTTTATTTCCATCGAACATATCCTGATGGGGTTTGCAGAAGATGCTCGCATTGGCAAGAAGTCTTTGCGCAGCTTTAATGTCGATGCCCAGAATTTAGAGACAGCGATTAAATCGATTCGCGGCTCCCAGAAGGTAACCAAGCAAAATCAAGAGGAACAGTATCAGTCTCTGGAAAAATATGGCGTAGACCTAACCGAGCAGGCGCGAGCGGGCAAACTAGACCCCGTAATTGGTCGCGATGAAGAGGTAAGGCGAGTTATCCAGGTACTTTCCCGTCGTCAGAAGAATAATCCCGTCTTAATTGGGGAACCGGGAGTAGGAAAAACGGCGATCGCCGAAGGGTTAGCCCAGCGTATTGTCAATGGTGATGTGCCCGAGTCCCTCAAAGATAGACAACTGATTTCTTTGGATATGGGCAGCCTAATTGCGGGAGCCAAATATCGTGGGGAATTTGAAGAACGTCTGCGGGCAGTACTTAAAGAGGTGACAGAATCGGGCGGGCAAATTGTCCTGTTTATCGATGAAGTCCATACCGTAGTAGGTGCGGGAGCGAAGGAAGGTTCGGGATCGATGGATGCGGGTAACCTGCTCAAGCCCATGCTGGCAAGGGGAGAACTACGCTGTATTGGGGCAACGACTTTAGATGAGTATCGCAAAAATATTGAAAAAGACCCGGCGTTGGAAAGACGCTTCCAGCAAGTGTACGTCAAGCAGCCCTCCGTTGAAGATACGATTTCTATCCTGCGGGGACTTAAAGAAAGATATGAGGTACACCACGGGGTAACTATTACGGACTCTGCATTGGTAGCCGCTGCTACCCTCTCGCAACGGTACATTACCGATCGCTTTTTACCCGATAAGGCGATCGACCTGATTGACGAAGCCGCTGCTAAGCTAAAGATGGAGATTACTTCTAAACCCAGCGAATTAGAAGACATTGATCGCCGCATCATGCAATTAGAAATGGAAAAAGTTTCTTTAAGCGGCGAAAATCAGCGCCCGGGGGTCAGTACTTTCGATAAAGCCTCCAAAGAACGTTTGGGTAAAATTACAGCCGAGATTGAGGCTTTAAAAGGCAAGCAGTCTGGTTTAACAGCGCAATGGCAATCGGAAAAAGGTTTGCTCGATGAAATTAATGCCCTCAAGGAAGAAGAAGAAAAAACTCGCCTCGAATTAGATAAAGCCGAACGCGCTTTCGACCACGAAAAAGCCGCCCTGCTCAAGTATGGCAAGCTGGAAAGCCTACAAAGAGATTTAGAAGCGAAAGAAACCAAGCTCATCGATGTGCAGTCGGAAGAAACGACCTTACTCAGAGAACAGGTATCCGAGTCCGATATTGCCGAAATCGTGGCCAACTGGACGGGAGTACCCATCAACCGTCTCTTAGAATCGGAAAAGCAAAAGTTACTTCAGCTAGAAGGACACCTACACCAGCGAGTCATCGGCCAGCAAGAGCCAGTAGCCGCCGTGTCAGCAGCAATTCGCATGGCCAGAGCGGGCATGAGCGACCCCAGTCGTCCCATTGGTTCATTCCTCTTTATGGGGCCGACCGGTGTGGGTAAAACTGAGTTAGCTAGGGCACTGGCAGCATTTCTCTTCGATAGTGAAGATGCCATGGTGCGGATTGATATGTCTGAGTATATGGAAAAACACGCCGTATCTCGCCTGGTAGGAGCGCCCCCTGGTTATGTAGGCTTTGAGGAAGGGGGACAGTTAACCGAAGCGGTGCGTCGTCGTCCGTACTGCGTCATTCTTTTAGATGAAGTAGAAAAAGCCCATAAGGATGTGTTTAACATCTTGCTACAGGTACTCGACGATGGCAGAATTACCGATTCCCAAGGTAGAGTGGTGGATTTTCGCAACGCTATTATTGTTATGACCAGCAATATCGGTAGCGAACATATTCTAGATGTCAAAGGCGATGAAGGAGATTACGATAAAATTCAGAACAAAGTAACTCAGGCACTCAGAAGCTATTTCCGTCCAGAGTTTATTCAACGTATTGACGACATAATTATCTTCCACGGCTTGAAAAAATCGGAACTGAAAGAAATTGTCACCATTCAAATCAAGGGAATCGAACGCCTCTTAAAAGACCAAAAAATTGGCATCGAACTCACCCCTGCCGCTCAAGACCGCATTGTTAACATTGGCTACGACCCCGCTTATGGTGCCCGTCCCCTCAAGCGAGCGATTAGAAAAGAACTACAAAATCCCATCGCTACGAAAATTCTTGAAGGTGCTTTTAATGCGGGAGATAAAATTGTGGTCGATTGCGTCGCTGAAAAATTGACGTTCAATAAAGAAGAAACACCCCAGCCACTAAAGTTAGCGCCAGAACAGCCCCTAGAGCCACTCAAGCTAGATACGGTGGAAACTAAGAATAAGAAAAAACCAACGGAAAAAAAACCAACAGAGCCAAAAAAGCGATCGCCTAAATCGGTAGACAAGCCAGAAGTAGTATCCTCAGAAACATAATTATCTGGCGTTGGTGAGTGCATAATGCTATTTAGCTCTTTTGATATCCGCTCGTACTAAATTATCAACCTAGAAAGCTTATGGCTTACAGCCTAGAGCTTAGAGCTATTACAGACAACATTATGTGCGACATTACTAAATGACCAACGCCAATTATCTTAGAGCTAAATTTATCTAGGTTAAAAAATCATCTCTCGTGCCCTGATTTGCCATTGCAGACATGATTCTGGCAAGGACCGAAAAGTCAGAGATAATTTACCGATGAGTTCATCACTCGATTTAAACGAATATAAACGTGCCATTGCTAATTTTTACGATCTCCGAAGCTCGAACTATGATGTGGGAGAATGGCGTCAGCAAATTTGTTACAATCTTCTTGATTACGTTCACGTTGGCTCGGGGCAATTTGTCCTAAATATCGGGACGGGGACAGGGCAATTAGCGATCGCAGCAGCTAAAATGGTTGGCGATCAGGGATCGGTGGTTGGCATCGACATATCTACCCAGATGCTGGCAAAAGCGCTACCCAAAGCTGAGAAGTTGGCACTGAATAACGTTAAGTTTCAGCTTGCAGATGCAGAACAGCTCGATTATCCTCACAGCTACTTTGACTATATTCTGTGTGCTCATACATTTCCTTGGATATCACACAAAGAAGCAGCATTAAAGTCTTGGCATCATCTTCTCAAGTCTGGTGGTCGTATTGCGGTTCATACTCCAGCAGATACTGCCTATGTCGGTGCAGTCGTCTTACGACAGTTACTAAAAGCTTATGACATAGCAGTGGAGCCAAGTAACCGAATTGGTTCGCAAGAGGAATGTCGTAATTTACTTAGTCGTTCGGGCTTTGAAGGGATTGAAATAAAGCAAGAACAACATGGCAGCTATGTAGACTTTGACTCTGCTTACTCATATTGGCATAGCATCATCGAGAACCCAAGCGAGCTTTCTTTAAAGGTATCAAGTAAAGTATTTGAGCTTTCTGCAGCGCAGTTGGCAACCATAAAATCAGAGTTTACCGCAGCGCTATCAGAATTACATACTCGTGAAGGAGTCTGGAACGACCTTACCACTTTGTATCTATTGGCTCGTAAAGCCGAAGGATAAACTAGCAGAACTCTAAATTCTACTAAGCCATTGCTCGTAGCTATTAGCGAGGTTGTATAAACTGACCTAGACATAACAATGGGGATGCATTTAGTACATCCCCGTCGATTAAGATAGATTTATGCAATTGTCAAACGTCTTTCTGTTAGTATGCTAGAGTTTCCAATGTTTCCTTCAGGTAGCGTCTGACCTGCTGTTCTAGCTCTACATCGCCACTAATGTTTCTTTCTTGCTGCCAGCTTTGAAAACCAGAGCTTTTGGCGATCGCCTGCCTTAAACTAGACCAAATTTCTTGCTCTTTACCGTTGGAAGAAGCAATGGTTGAATTTGTCATTTATCTAAAAATCTTAATTATTTTATTTCTATTAGTGTAGCTTAACTAGAATTAATGTCTGTAGCTCCAAATACATATTGTCTCAGTCTGTAAGCTAAATATTTGCCAAACTTAATCAAAACCTTAGATTTCTGCCGGTGGTTTGGTGAGCCAGGGAAGATGACTTAGCTTTATTCCTGGAGAGGTATAGCAATCGAAGTATAGGTTAGGACGTTTGTTTAACAGCTAAATCTACTCTTTCTCGAAAGTCATCAATACTAC
>JBCBIN010000140.1:0-8418 GCA_038524555.1 Cyanobacteria bacterium J06623_7
TAAATATAGCTACTGCCTACCAAATAAATTCATATGTTTAAATCATTTAATTACCTATTGTTATTAATAACTGCCTCCCTCGCTTTAGCCACAGGAGTTAACGCTGGAGAGAATGAAACAAACAAATTAAAATCGATTACTTTTGGTGAAAGCAATACGCTATATTCTTTGCGCCAGCTGGACAAAAAATTAATTATTGATGCGGTAGGTCAGAAGTCGGCATCGGGTCTGTTTATTGAAAGTCCTGAAGCATGTTTAAAGGCAGATAGTCTATCCTGGTCGTGGCGAGTTGATCGAATTCAGCCTACGGCAGATATTACGGTGGAAGAACGAGAAGATTTTGCGGCAGCAATTATGATTTTGTTTGGTAAACCTGGACTGTTTTCTAAGCCCAAAGGCCTAATTTATGCCTTTACTAACACCGACTTACCAGCAAATTCTGTGGTAGATAGCCCTCGCGCCCCCGATAATTTTCGGACAATAGTTCTCGATAATCAAGATAGCCCGCTCAAAAACTGGCTAAGCTGGGAAAGAAACATCATTGATGATTATCAGCTAGCTTATGGTGAGTTGCCCGATAAAGATCTACATACCATCGGCGTGTTTACCGATAACGACCAGACTCTAGAGCCGGTAGCTGCTTCTTATGATTTGCGTTCTTGTAATCTTTCGCTTCGGGCTGCGATTGACGGACTAGAACTAGAGTCAGATGATTAACTCGTTTGTCCTCAAGACCTAATATTTGACCTAGAGGACTTAAATATTTGTTTGAGTTTTTAGCCGTTATTATTATTGTCCCAATTTACCCAGTCTTGTGGTTTTAAAAACGTCTCATATAGTTCGGCTTCTGGGCTGTTGGGTTCGGGCTGGTAATTATATTGCCAGCGGACTAGAGGTGGCAGAGACATAAGAATTGATTCCGTACGTCCATTGGTTTGAAGACCAAAAATAGTGCCACGATCGTAAACTAAATTAAATTCTACATAGCGCCCACGACGGTAAAGCTGGAAATTACGCTGTCTTTCGCCATATTCCAAGTCTTTACGCCGCTCGATAATCGGTAAATAGGCAGGTAAAAAGCTTTTGCCCGAATCTTGGACAAAGTTAAAAATATCTTCCCAACTACGATGTTTGACCTCTCCGACTTGCTCGCTGTGTGCTGCTGCTGCTTTATCTGCATGGGGTCCTTTATACAGTTTGCCCGTACCGTCTTGATAGTCGAAGAACAGTCCGCCTACCCCCCGGGTTTCATCACGGTGCTTGAGATAGAAGTACTCGTCACACCAACGCTTAAAAACATTATGATATTCAGCATGATGGCGATCGCAACTTTCTTTATATGTCTGATGAAAATGCGCCGCATCTTCGGCAAAAGGGTAGTAGGGAGTTAAATCTGCACCACCGCCAAACCACCAAACAGGGCCTGCCTCAAAATAGCGATAGTTAAGGTGTACTGTGGGAATATAGGGGCTACGAGGATGCAATACCATTGAAGTCCCCGTGGCATAAAAACCATGACCGGCTGCTTCAGGTCTTTGTTTTAAAATTGAGGGGGGAAGTTGCTTGCCCCAAACCTCTGAAAAGTTAACGCCACCTTGTTCGAGAATGCCGCCATCAGCCAATACTCGCGATCGCCCACCGCCACCTTCCTCTCGCTGCCAGCTATCTTCCTGAAATTTTCCGCCGCCATCGACAGATTCTAAGCCAGCACAGATTTCATCCTGTAGTTGCTTCATGAACTGACTTATTTTTGCTTGGGAATCAGCAGGAGGAGTTGAAGGCTGATTGGTAGTGGGGTTAGTATTGATGGCGGTCATAAAAGTTTAAAAATTTAGATCTTAAAACTACTTCGTTTACCCTATCTCGATTGGGTATACCTACACCAGTACCACGTGCAAATCGCGATCGTATCTTTACGAAATCGCCACATTTCTTTACGAAGATACATGTAGCCGCAATATTGGTCAGATTTGCCAGTTATTCAGTCCGCATTTTAGCGCTACTGTGCGGCGCTATTTTTTGGCAATAGAATAGCCACAGCGATGTTCCCCATCATTAATCCACTGGGTACGCTGAACGATACAGTCGGGTAAGACTGCCGCAAACATTTCTAATTCGTGCCCGCAAATACTGGGATAAGATTCTGCCACATCGGAAATAGCACAGTTATGTTCGACAAGAATAAACTCTGGCTTGGGCTGTGGAGAAGCCTGATGTACTTCAGCCATATAACCTTCTTTTTGTCTTAGCTGTACGAGTCTGTTGAGACGCTGCTGGAGATTTCCTTTACCCAAGCGATCTCGATATTCTGAGGCTTTACGCTGCCACTGTTTTTCTAAGACTTTACTAACCTGTTCCTTGCCAACAGTTTCGGCGAGAGTATCGAGGAAACCTACGGCAAACTCGCTGTATTTTTGCGGACTTAGGCGATCGCGCCCTGCACTACTAAGCTGATATAAATGTTGTGGTCGGCCCATGCCCTGCTGCACCGAATGATACTCAATCAGTTGGTCTGACTGTAGCTCGTGCAAATGACGACGAATCGCTTGGGTACTAAGGTCTAAATCTTGAGAAAGCTGTTTAGCCGTTGCCTGACCGTGCTTGACTAGAGCTTGGAGAATATTTTGTTTAGTAGACGGTAAACCAGTGGTCGTCATCGTCTTGGGAGCTATTTGTGCGGATAGTTAAAAGATTAGCTAAATTTATTCGGCTTAAACAACATCTTTGTTGCTAATGTAACCTACAATATACTTAAACAACAAATTTGTTGTTTAACCTCAGACGAAATATTTCGCCCAGCTAACTTTAGCTTTATTCTATCTAAGCTTTAACCAGATTCTGATCGAATTAATTGCGATCGACCTCAAGACATCATAGTCAACATAGTCAAGATTATTTTCTCATCATGAGTGCTAACGTCAAAACTCTAGTCAATCAGCCTTACAAGTATGGTTTTGTTACCGACATTGAAACCGAACAGATTCCTCGCGGCTTAAGTGAAGATGTAGTGCGTTTAATTTCGGCCAAGAAAAACGAGCCAGAATTTATGCTAGAGTTTCGTCTCAAGGCCTATCGTCAGTGGCTCAAGATGAGCGAACCGGAATGGTCTCACGTCAATTATCCGGCGATCGACTATCAAGATATTGTTTACTATTCTGCACCCAAGAAAAAGCAGGATAAAAAAGCTAGTTTAGATGAAGTAGACCCGGCTATTTTAGAAGCTTTCGATAAACTGGGTATTCCCCTCTCAGAACAAAAGAGATTGAGCAACGTGGCGGTGGATGCCATTTTCGATAGCGTTTCTATTGGGACTACTTTTAAAGAGAAGCTTGCTGAAGACGGAGTTATTTTCTGTTCTATTTCTGAAGCCTTGGAAGAATATCCTGAACTCGTAAAGAAGTATCTCGGTAGCGTTATTCCTGTAGCGGATAATTACTTTACCGCCTTAAATTCTGCCGTGTTTAGCGACGGTTCATTTGTCTTTATTCCCAAAGGAGTCAAGTGTCCGATGGAACTATCGACCTATTTTAGGATTAACGATGGGGATACCGGGCAATTTGAGCGGACTTTAATTGTTGCCGAAGAGGGTGCTTCCGTTAGCTATCTTGAAGGTTGTACTGCGCCCATGTTTGATACCAATCAGCTACATGCGGCAGTAGTAGAATTAGTCGCTTTAGATAATGCCGATATCAAGTATTCTACGGTGCAAAACTGGTTTGCCGGTGATGAAAACGGCAAGGGCGGCATCTATAACTTTGTGACAAAGCGGGGCTTGTGCAAGGGGGTTAACTCCAAAATCTCTTGGACCCAGGTAGAAACAGGTTCGGCAATTACCTGGAAATATCCTAGCTGTGTCTTAGTAGGGGATAACTCGGTAGGAGAATTTTATTCTATTGCTCTAACCAACAACAAGCAGCAGGCCGATACAGGAACTAAGATGGTTCATATTGGTAAAAATACTCGCAGCACCATTATTTCTAAGGGTATTTCTGCTGGAGACTCTCAAGGTAGCTATCGCGGTTTGGTCAAAATCGGTAACAAGGCTACGGGAGCCCGTAACTACTCTCAATGTGACTCGATGCTGATTGGTGATAATGCCGAAGCAAACACTTTTCCTTACATTCAGGTAGATAACAATACTGCCAAACTAGAACATGAAGCTTCTACTGCCAAAATTGGTGAGGAACAGCTCTTCTATTTTGCTCAGCGAGGTATTTCTGAAGAAGATGCCGTGTCTATGCTAGTCAGCGGTTTCTGTAAAGATGTACTCAACGAACTACCGATGGAGTTTGCGGCTGAAGCAGATAAACTATTGAGTCTTAAACTTGAAGGCACCGTAGGTTAAGAGACAAATGCAATTTTACGCTTGATGTGGATTGGCTTCTTTAAAAGATTTGAGGTTACTAGCGATCGCTCTTAGACCATTAATTTAGAACGACTATACGTTACCTATATACGTCTAATGTAAATTAAGAAATTTCAAAATTTTTTAAATACGTCTTTCTAAAGATGAGATTTTATTGCTTGTCTAGTTCAAAAGTTTAAATTGCCCAATTTTCTTAAAAGCTTAGAGCCTATAGCCTAGAGCTACGGAGGCTAATGCGTCCCAGTCATCTGCGAGCGCAAGGCGCTCATGTCAGCTTCGCTGACTCTGGTGGCATTCGCCACCGCACGATCTGCGCGTACGCGCTGTGCTAAAAACTAGCAGATTAGAACGAAGCTAATTTATATCAAGCGTTATATTGTTCTACACAGCGCACAAACATTTCTACTCCCAAACCCAAAGCAGTTTCATCAAAGTCGAAGCGGGGATGATGGTGGGGATAGGCTAGCTGTTTGGCGGGATTCGCCGAACCTAGAAAGAAATAACATCCCGGTACCTCATTTAAAAAGAAAGACATGTCTTCTCCGCCCATAGTTTGGCATTCGGGCACTACTCCCACTGGAGTTTCTACTACTTCGAGGGCAACCGACTTCACCAGTGCGGCGATCTGGCGATCGTTAATTGTCGGAGGATAGAGCTGCCAGTGCTCGAGATTATAGTCAGCACCGTGCATCTGACAAATTCCGGCAATAATTGCTTCAAGGCGATCGCCAATTAAAGTTTCTAGTTCGGGGTTGAAATAGCGAATGGTTCCACTAAGATTAGCAGTATCGGCAATCACGTTTAACGCCGTCCCTGCCTGAAACTCGCCGACGGTAACTACGGCAGAATCGAGAGGATTGACGTTACGAGCCACAATTGTCTGTAGGGCATTGACTATCTGGCTGCCAACAACGATGGAGTCTACCGTCTGGTCGGGCATTGCTCCGTGTCCACCCTTACCGATGATGGTCGCCCGGAAACATTCTACCGCCGCCATTAATGCCCCCGGACGTACTCCTACTGTACCCAGAGGTAAATTATTCCAAAGATGTAGCCCAATAATGGCATCCACATCGGGATTGTGTAAAACTCCCGCTTCAATCATGGGTTTCGCCCCACCAGGTCCTTCTTCCGCAGGCTGAAAGATGATTTTTACCGTTCCCTGCCACAAATCTGAATGCTGCGACAAATAATAAGCCGTCCCCAGAGCGATCGCCGTATGTCCATCATGACCACAGGCGTGCATCTTACCATCATGCTGGGACTTGTAGGGAACTTCATTGGCTTCTTGTACCGGTAAAGCATCCATATCGGCGCGAATAGCTAGTACCTTTCCCGGTGAGTTGCTAACAATTGTAGCCACCACTCCCGTCTTGGCAATTTCTGCCTGATAGTCGATCTTCCAGGCTTGTAACTTGTGTTGGATAAATTCAGCCGTTAACTCCTCTTCAAACCCTAGTTCTGGCTTTTGATGCAGCCGTCGCCGCCACGCAACCAATTCTGACTGTAGAGCGCGTATTGCTGGGCGTATTTGGTCTAAATCGACGGATTTAGCTGCTTTGACGGTGAAAACCATATTTGATGCTTATATCTAGGGAGAGTTACCGGCGAAAAATTTCGGGAAATTTCGCGAGGGAAAATGAACGAGAATTAACTAATTTTCGACCGTTCGACGACGGCTGGTGTATTGACCGTGGATGCTGACGCTATAGGGAACCAGGTAGGTGATTAATCCTGATAGCCAACGAGTTCTACTCATTTCTCCTTGAAGCAAAGCCGTTCCGTGATTAATAGTAAACAAGATAGAGCCAACGACTAGAGCAACCCTGACGGCAGTAGGTGCAAATCTGGGGTCAATTACAATGCGGGCTATTCTACTCATAAAAAATCTGATAAATCCGAATAAATATTTAGTTTAAAAAACTTAATATTATCGCGTTTATGTCCCAGTTTGCCACTAGCTCTAGTTCGGTAATGCGATCGCCCGATTGATATCCTTCTGACTAATGGCGATCGCCAATAAATTAATCTTCTCAATTTTATTTTTGGCGTTGCTGATTTGAAGTATGAATTTACAAGTGATCTGTTATTAGCTATCAGCTATCAGCTTTTTGAAGATTCCTTATGAAGCAAAATAGAAAGTAACCATACCTCGATCCCGCAACGCCTTATTTTTAAGCCGCCGTACTTAACTCCTGTTCGAGAGTTTCCCGCTCTACTGTTGCTGGAGTTTTTGCCAGAGACTTTTTCCGGAGCGCTTTACTAAGAGCCGGAGCATAGAACATCACCCCAATACCCAAAATTACTAACCCCGAACCGATCCAGGTCAATGCAGTCACCCAAGCCGGTTCCCGTTTAATTTGGAGCGTAGACTGTTGTAGATCCCCGGGATTCCAAGAAGCCTGAGCGATTTTCCACCCCTTATACCAAGTAGGATGATTCATCCAGACTCGACGCTGCTCGGTATGGTTATGCGCCGGGTCTTCAATGCGGATTAGACTCGTCCACATGGCTACAGACTCCGAACCTTCATTACGCTCGACAATAAAGTCTTCTAGCTTAATGCCAAAGGGAATTTGATAGAGTTTGGGACTAAAAGCGGCATAAATTTCGGCTTCACCATCTCTAATAGCGCTAGCTTCTCCCCACGGTAGCCAGGTAGCTTGTCCAGACTGAGTGGTAATTAATAGTGCCGGCGCGCCTTCTGCTACTTTATCGGCTGCGGGGGTAATACGTCGCTGTACTTGAGTCTGGGGATAATAATCTTCGAGGGTAATTTTAAAGTCTGCCCAACCAGGAGTAACGGTCTGGCCTGGGGCTAGAGTTCCAGATTTAAATTGGGTTGAGGATTTTGCCGCATAGTAAAGTTGGTCTTGGTGAGCAATTACTCGAAAATAATCTTTTGTTTCTGGAGCCTGGACTTGATAGGTCAGATCGAGATCGGCGATCGCTTCCCCAGAGACTAGGGTACGTACCGGGGGGAAACCGGATTTGCTAAAGACATACCAGCGTTCTTTTCCTTGAGGGGAACTAATATCTAAAGCGATCGCCGGATTATTGTATTTCTCTGAGGCGGTGGCGGGTTGTTTGTTGCGATTTAGGCGAAAGTCGGGATAAAAATCTCGAACGGTAATTTGCACATTGCCCACTCGTACCGTTTTAGATTTACTGGTTTTCACATCTAAGGTCTTCTGTCTGCCAGGAGTAGCGATACTTACTTCTCCCCATAGATGCTTATTAGCTGGCGGATGTAACCAGAGATTTAATTCTGCTTCAGTTTTGGCAACAACTAATTCTAATTCCGCAGGACCCAAACTTAACTGGCGATAGACATCGGGAGCTGCCACCAAAGTACGCTCGATTGTTTGTCCCATGCGATCGCTCGCTAGACTTAACTTAACTCCTGGATTAGCAATGTCTCCCCCGGGGGCAAAATTAATTTCTTGGACTGCATTCTCGGTATAGGCCGTGAGTTCTAGAGTTCCCAAACGTTTAGGCATTACTGAACCATCTGGTCGCACAAAGATACTCGCCTGTTGACTTTCTCCATCCCGAACTATCTCCAATAGATCCCCTTGCACCCTCAGGCGATCGCCCGCCCCACTATCGGTTCTCACCAGCAACATGCCTTCCATGCCGAGATGAATTACCGCCGCCGAACCCGCAATAATCACCACCAGTCCAAAATGAGTTAGAGCAAAGCCAATTTTTCTCCCTCCGCGCCAGGGATAACGAGACATTGCCGACACTGCTAGATTTAAGGCCAGCATGAACATTAAACCGCCGAACCAGGGGCTTTTATAGATTTCTTGCTGTACTGTAGTCGAACCTACTTCAGCTTCGTAAAAGGTAGCCCAAATTAGAATCCCAACAATGGCACTCAATAGGGGAACGGCTAGTTTAATCGAACCGATAAAACGGATTAGCTGAGTCAAAGGACTGACAGCATCACGGGAAGAAACCATAGGTGTAATGATTGGTAATTAAAATAATTGGCTAATAATTGGCGTTACTTTTAGGTAGTCCAAAAAGTCTTAAGACCACGATCTAAT
>JBCBIN010000141.1:0-8409 GCA_038524555.1 Cyanobacteria bacterium J06623_7
GGTAGTATTGATGACTTTCGAGAAAGAGTAGATTTAGCTGTTAAACAAACGTCCTAACCTATACTTCGATTGCTATATCAGTAAATTGGCACAGTACCCCATAGGGTTTGTAGAACAAAATATATTTCATTTACTATTTAAAATACCAAGTATCTTAAATACTGACCTTACGCAGAATCATGAAAAATCAGTAGTTTAAGCAAGGAAATCGAAAAGATTCATAAACCTTTTACCAGTCTCAGCAGATTAATTTATTGCCTAACATCAATTAAATATTCTCATCTTCAAACTTATAACCAACCCCCACAACGGTTTTAACAAAGGTAGGATTAGCCGAATCTGGTTCGATCTTCTTCCGTAGCCGACGAATATGAGTATCGACCACCCGCTCATCACCAAAAAAATCATTACCCCAGAGCTTATCAATCAGTTGAGTCCGGCTCCAGGCTCGACCGGGATAGCTGAGAAAAGTAGCGAGGAGATTAAATTCTAGGGTCGTTAAATCTAAGGTCAATGGCGGTTGAGCATCTAGGTTTCTGGTGGCGATACGCCGATCTAAATCGACGGAGAAATGTTTAGTACTGTGAATTTGAGCGTTGTCTGCTTGAACCCCATGACGAAGGCTACGCCTTAACAAAGCTCGTACTCGGGCAACTAACTCTCTAGGACTAAAAGGTTTGACCAGATAGTCATCAGCTCCCGTAGATAGTCCAATGACTCGATCTATTTCTTCTCCCCGGGCGGTCAGCATCATAATGTAGGGGTCTTTGTCGTAGGGCTGTTGGCGAATGCGGGTACATACTTCCAGTCCATCAAGTCCTGGCAGCATCAGATCGAGAATTACCACGTCGGGCTGCTGCTGTTTAAATGTTTCTAGGGCTGTTAAACCATCATTTGCCACCCGACAAGCAAAGCTTTCTTTGGTTAAAGTTTGTTCGATCAGTTGAGCAATTTCTTGTTCGTCTTCAACAATCAAAATTTCCATGGGCGATCGCTCTTATTAAACAACCTCAGAGATATGTACCAGTATGACGATAAATTTTGCTTCCTTGAAATATCGACGGGTTAATTTCATTTTTGCTCTGATGTTGAACTTGCAACACCGCTAATGGCGGCTAATAAAATCCAGCCTAAGGTATTGATTCGGAGGTCAAAAATACTTACATCCGCCAGGTTAAATAAAATACAGGCAGCAAAAGCCACCAGATAACTAAAAAAGATCGAGGGAGATTCTGGACTAGACCAAGTTGCCAAAAGTTTGCAGCCGGAATAAGCGATCGCGCCGACAATGCCGCTGAGTAGAAACAGAGCGACGATGCCAGCTTCGGCACCGAGCATCAAAAATAAATTGTGGGGATGACCCAGCCAGAGATTCATTTTCGCTTCGTAAAGCAGACTAAAGTTACGCAATCCCCAACCCCAGAACGGACGTTCGGTAATCAAGTCCCAACAAAACTGCCACTGAGTAATTCGGAGAGTCGCAAGGGGGCGCTCATAAGCCGTATCCGCCAGTCTCATCCAAATAAAGCTGGGTACTACTATCCGCAATAAAGAACCACCCCAACTGGGGGCAAAAGCCGCCCATAACGTCACGGAGATCGCACCGGTAAACAGCCATACCAACCAACTCCAGCCCAGGTAGGCAGCATAAGCCATTAAGCAAAAGACCACAATTCCCCAGGCGTTACGGGAGCTAGTCAAAATCAAGCCGCTAGTATCCGCTAGCAAAATCAGACCCAGTAAAGCTAAAATTTGCGTCCGTTTCTTGGTTATTTTCTGTTGCCAAGCTGCTAGCCATAGTCCTAGAGTCAGAGCGATCGCGATCGCCAGATAGATTGCCAAAAAGTTGGTGTAGATAAAAACTGAAGACATTCTGCCTGGAGGAAAGCCTCCGGGAACTAGCTCCCAACCCAGAATTGTTTCGATCAGAGGGGGACTGTCCCAGGCGACATACATTTGAGCAAAACCCAGCAGGACAATTGGTAAGGAGGGCAAGACAAGGCACCAAGATAGCTGCCGCAGTTGAATTGGCTTGGTAATTAAATTGCGGAGAACCAGAAATAGGGCAAAAAACGGTAAAAAGTTGGCTAGACCCAGCCCCGCCGCTGCCGGTTTGTCGGCAAGTATGGTCGTCACTAGCAAAATCAAGGCTAATATGCCCCATGCTCGTGGGAGATAGCCCCGAATAAGCTGATGATAATTACGCCGTCCAACTACCGCCATGGTTACCAACAGCCCCAACGCCCCTAAAGCTGGAAATAGAGGCAAAAACAGGACACTGGCACAAAAGCAGAGCCATGTCCGTTTACTTTCGATTCTCACAGCCTTAAGGTAAATCCTGTAGTCCGTTGTCGGGAGTATTGGAAACCTGTCGATTGAGAGCGGCAAAGGATTGATTGTAGTCGGTGATGGAAGACAGTAAGTTACCTCGAGATGTCGTCAAGCTAGTTTGAGCTTCAATTACGTCCGTTTGTGTCCCTACACCGGCTTGGAAACGCAGACGCGCCAAACGCAAACTTTCTTCCGCTAGCTCGACTTCTTTAGTGGCAGTAGCGATATTGTTCTGATTAGACTTCAACTGAAAGAAAGCCTGTTCCACGGCAAAGCGAATTTGATTGCGCTGGTTGGCAAACTGAGTTTCGGCAATTTCGAGATCCTTCTCTGCCTGTCTGGCTCCCGCTCGAGCTGCACCCCCATCAAACAACCGCCACTGTAGATTAACGCCGACGTTATAGCTATCACTAATGTCAAAGTTATCTTCAAAATCATCATTAACTGTGTAGTTAGCGCTAGCGCTTACCGTTGGTCTAACGTTGGATAGAGCGATTGTTCTTTGCTCTTGGCTAATTTCCCGCTGGAGTAAAAATTGTTCTAGTTCGGCGCGATTTTTAAACGCCTGAATGATTGTTGCCGGTAGTTCCAATTCCCAAACCCCTGCTTCCTCGATCGCATCGGCGGTTGCTAACTCCGTACTGTGGGCGACACTTAGGGTCTCGGCTAGCTGGCGACGGGCAATATTTTGATTAGCGATCGCCGTAGTTCGGCGCTGTTCTGCCTGGGCTAACTCTACTTCGGCACGTAAAACATCAAACCGAGTTCCCAATCCCGCTCTTTCCAAAAGCTGCGCGTCTTTGAGGGTTTGTTGAGCATCTTCTACGGAAGCCTCCTGAATTTCCACCTGAGCATCATTATTTTGCAGATCGTAATAATCTCTGGAAGTTTCAAAACGAGCCTCTTCGACGATTCTTTCTAGGTCTAGCTTCTCCAAACGGAGTTGCTTCTCGGCGCTACGAATTTCGGCTCCCCGACGACCGCTAGTAAAAATGTCGTAGTTGATACCCAAGCCGCCATTAAAATCAAAGCTGCTAGAGCTAGAGTTCGTAAAACGGTCTTCGGCATTCTCTCGCACGAGCTCTTCATCAAGATCCGGGTTCGCTTCTAGAGCTTCTTCAACATCTTCATCAATGCTCTGTTCGATAACACTATCGAGAAATAAGGAGTTGCCGTAGGTTAAGCTGCTGGTCAAATCCAGGGTCGGGAAAAGTGCGGCTTTTTCTTGTCTGAGGGCAAATTCCGCTCTTTCTACTTCAAGCCGAGCCTGTTCGATGTCCTTATTATTTTTTAGCGACAACTCTAGTGCCTGTTCCAAAGTAATCGGTTTTTGTGCATCGACTTTAACCTCCTCTGGTGCGGTGGGAAACGAGAGAGGATTACCGCTAGGATTTAGATTATTTACGTCGCGAACCGATGGTTGAGCGGGTTTAATAATTTCTTCTGTCGTGCTTCTAGCATCGTTTTCTTGAGCAACCTGTTGGGCATTTGCCGCCATAACTTGACTCATAGCGATCGCCGTACTAATACTCATCACCTGAATCAACCGATTTTTCTTGTCCACACCTCACTCCTTAACTTAATAGTTAAAATAATTTTTGATTACAGACACCACAGTCGAAAAGGAATTCCCTTAAACATCACACGAGACACCTGACTCGAGCCAGAGACTGGTTTGATTAATTCAATTCCTATTAGCTAGCAAAAATTGGGGAATTTAGTTAGAACCCATGGCGTTAAAACTCAGACAATTCTATACTCTCAATTAGGTTTATGACCAACGCTTCTAGATTACAGATGAACTGTTAAAATCTGAGCGCTAATCAGAAAAATTAGCATTAGTAAACTAGTTGAGGACTAAATGCCGCCTCAAATTAAGCTTAATATTTGAGTAAGCTAATTAGCGGGACATCAGGTAGCTTACTTTTGCCATCCAAAGCCAAAAGTTCGATCGCAAAGGCGAAGCCAATTACCTCCGCCTGTAGCTGAGACATTAGCTCACAGGTAGCTCTAGCAGTTCCTCCCGTCGCCAATAAATCATCAACGATTAGTACTTTTCCTCCGGTGGCGATCGCGTCTTGGTGTACCTCCAGCTTGTCTTGGCCATACTCTAGCTCATAGGAAGCAGCATAAACAGGAGCGGGTAATTTTCCGGGTTTACGCACGGGCACAAACCCCGCGTTGAGCTGATATGCCAGGGGGGTGGCAAAAATAAAGCCCCGAGATTCCATCCCTACAACGTAGTCTGGAGCTAAATTGGCATTCTGGCATGCTTGAGCCAGGCGATCAATAGTCTGACGCAGACCTTGAGGATTTTTGAGCAGGGTCGTTATATCGCGAAACAAAATTCCTGCTTGGGGGAAGTCGGGAATATCACGAATTAATGATTTTAGTTCCATTGGCATTTACAGGAGATAAACAGCTACAGATCGGGCTAGACTGTTGGTTGAATCGAATAGCTATGGCATCATAACACCAGAGATTTATTTGTTATCCTCGACAAAGAACAATCATCCATAACTCAAATTTGAACTTAATTTGATAATGAGCCAATCTGCCAGTTTAGAATCGGAACATCAAGCCAGCCCAGACAGCCCAGCCTCAGTTTTAAATACTCTACCAGACATATCTCTTCCTTCTAAGGGTTGCTCTCCTCGAACTCAGCAGCAAATCGACCTGCTGCTATTGGCATTGGAAGCTTTGGAATTGGGCGCTTCAGAACAGATGCTAGCGACTGCCAGACACCTAGGCATGGATAAAGTAATCGAACATCGTGTCAACCTATGGCGTTTGCGCTGTAGCAATCCTTGGCGACGTTCTTATACCAGAGAGCATTTAAGTTTGGATGAGGCTAAAGCCCTGGTTATCATTGCTGCTTCTCGAGCCAAAGACTTAATGGTCGTTATTCGCCAGCTATTATTGGCAGAACAGCAAATGCGCGATAAGAATTTACCTCTAGATAATCATTTCCGTCTCTCAGAATATCTCGAAAGATTTCGCGCTCATTTTCGTAGTCGAATGAACTCTCGTCGTGCTAAGGTGTCAGCTTACATTGACTCGGAAGAACAGCTTAACGAATTAGCTTTATCCTTATTAAACAAGCTATTGTTTTGTACTGGTACCAGAGGCATGCAGCGAGTTTGGTTTAGTTTGTTTGATGGAGAAGTGACTTAAATTATGAGCACCACAAGACAGTACAGTTTGCCCAACTGCAATCTAATCCTAGAGGGAATGGAAGACGTTAGTAGCGAGAGCGCCGATATTTTGAGCGGACAGCCACCAATGTCGATTCTGATTAATGCTGAATGCCACTTACTCAAGTCGAATCAAAAGTTAAGCGGCGGTAGCGTTTTTCTCACTAACCTGGCGCGTGCTGTCAGTAACTATGCTCAGGGATTTCTGAGCGGCTTATTTCCCGCCGACAACAACAGTACAGAGTATCCTCAAGTATCCTTAAGCAGTGTAGGAGAGCGCCATCTCCATCGCCTGACTCTAGAACCCAAACCCGACAGCGGTGAAGCAAAAACTGAAATTGAAATTACCACGGTAGAGCTATTCGATCTCGTCGATGCCATCGATCTTCTCTACGCAGACCGTTCGGTACTACCCGACTTCAACATCGAGCTACAGCCCGTCAGTAAACGCTTTCGCAAACCCGAGCAACCTCTAGCAGAGAGACTAACCCCCGTAGCCATTGGTCTATCTAGTCTCGCGATCGCCGCTGGCGCTTTATTTATGCTGCCCATCCCGGAGATAGCTCCTACCCCATCAACTTCCACTGAGAGAACGGAAACAGAATCAAATCTTGAAACCGAGTCAGATGCTTCCGATCCAACTACCAACACGACGACGGAAGAAACACCAGAATAAATAGTTCTCAGAATCAACCAATTAGAATACTGGCTAAAATTAATCTACTTAACTTAATATATGTATAAAATTTGCATAAAAATTAAGTAAAAATATTTATAATGTCCCAAATCGCCCTAAATCTAATTGCCATAGGCGTCTTTTTGATGACTATGACATCCTTACTGGGACCCATATTTCATATTCCTCCAGTGGTTCCCGCTGCTGTTACCTTTGGGATCCTCGCCTTAGCAACAGCAGATACCCTGAGTTGGAACAGTCGTGGAGTTTCCTTACTGCTAGATTTATTTGCCTCTAAAGAACAGCGACAGCGCATCATCAATCACGAAGCAGGACACTTTCTCACTGCCTATTTTTTGGGCATTCCGATTACGGGCTATACTCTTACGGCTTGGGAAGTTTTACGGCAGGGACAGTTCGGTCGCGGGGGAGTAAGCTTTGATACCGCATCTTTGATGGCAAAGCCTTTTGAGCTAGAGAGAATGCGTTTGACTCTCGAACGTTTTTGCACGGTTTGGATGGCAGGAATAGCGGCAGAAAAGATTGTTTATGGCGACTCCCAAGGTGGTGCAGAAGACCGACAGCAGCTCAGACAAGCTCTAAAAATGGCCGGTTTACCTGAGGTGGGGTTTCCCCAAAAGGAACGTTGGGCACAGCTACAGGCGAACAATCTCCTGACCAGACATCAAGAATCGTATGAAGCTTTAGTTGAGGCAATGACCGCCAGAGCCTCCGTAGAGGAATGTTATACCGTAATTCAACAACACTGCGCGGCAGATAGCGAGCAGCTAGCAGCTTGACTCAATTATGGTTCTTTCTCACCTGGGGCTGTTGAAATTGATAGATATCTTCAATTACTCGCACCCAACCGTCAGCGACTGATTCTAGAATACGATCGCCTTTAGCTTTAGTGGCAACGGTAGCATCTCCCATCACGCCACTTTGACTGAGTTCTCTCGTTAGCCAGGCAAAGGGAAGCTTTCCTTCCATATCGAGTAGGCTATCCTCGGGTAAGCCCTGGGGATACTCTTTAACCGCTTTATCCATCTGTACCTGTTCGGGTAATAAAGCTAGCATAATGCTCGTTTCGGCATCTCCGGCATGGATGCCATATTCTTGTTCCTGAGGAGTGAGGAAATCTCCCGCATTGTGGGGTACGCGCCAGGTAAACAAGGGAAAAACCGCAAAATCAGGATACTCTTGATGGATGTCTCTCGCAACTATTTCCATAATTTGTGGCTGTCCTCCATGAGAATTCATTAGAACAAGTTTGCGGAAGCCAGAACGATAGACACTAACCGCTACTTCTGTAATAACCGCGAGTAGAGTAGTAGCGCTCAAGGTAAAGGTGCCGGAGAAGCCGCTATGCTCGTTAGACTTGCCATAGTAGAGACAGGGTAGGGCATAGGCGGGAATTTTAGCCGGTAGTTTTTCTAAAGCTTTCCCCAATACCCCCATGCTAATAGCTGCGTCCACGGCTATGGGTAAATGAGGTCCATGCTGTTCGATCGCGCCAATCGGCTGAATAATTACGACGTTTTCTTTGTCGGGCATCTCCTCAATCTGTAGCCGAGTTAAATAAGAAAAATAGCGCTCGGAAGGAACAAAACCATGCATCATAGACTCTGAGATATTAATTGGAGATATTACTTTAGATAATATTTAAATATTAGTTTTAAACATTGGGAGAGTATCGATCGCAGACGTTATAATTGCCAAATATAGCTTTACATATAATTCGGGATAAACTTTTATGTTCAAATTTATACTACGTCTACTTACGGCCTCTACTAGCTTAGTGGCTTTATTGTTTGTCACTAATTCTCTGCCGGCGATCGCCGCGACACCAAATGCTAACTCAGTCCAACTACTGGGAACTCCTATCGTTAGCTTAAACATTTCCAGTCTAGCTCTCCAGTCTAGTGATAACGGCAATTATCTCTTACAACATCTGGGCTGCACCTGCCCTGCCTGTACTCAAACTCTAGAGCAAAGTGAAGCACAAATATAACCATATTAGAGCCAAAGCGAGTCTTCCTCACACCACAGCGAAGTAAATATCAGCCTGTAAATATCATTTAGATATCAGTCAGACAAAGTTAATTCTGCTCATTCATGCCGAACTACGGAGTAAACCAGCCGGGGGTTCGGTTTTTTGGTGGAGCTAAACCCCATCTAAGACAGTAGTTGGCAATTTTTTCGTCATTT
>JBCBIN010000142.1:0-8406 GCA_038524555.1 Cyanobacteria bacterium J06623_7
TGCTTGGCTACTTCCGTTACTGTTTAATTTAATTCTATTCAAATTTATGACCTTAGCTAAGTCCGAAGCAAATCAAACTGACAAAATCGATAATAAATTACCCAAACTAACTACTACTCAAGAGTCTCCTGTCTCTGAAGAAGAGATGCGCCAAGCAGTAAGGACTTTACTCTTAGGATTGGGAGAAGATCCAGACCGCGAAGGGTTAAAAGATACCCCCAAAAGAGTGGTCAAAGCCTTAAAATTTCTAACTTCTGGCTACAATCAATCTTTGGACGAATTGCTCAATGGAGCAGTGTTTCACGAAAATGCTAATGAAATGGTTTTAGTGAGAGATATTGACTTATTTAGCTCTTGCGAACACCATATTTTGCCTATTATTGGTCGCGCTCACGTGGCTTATATTCCTGATGGCAAAGTAATCGGATTATCGAAAATTGCTCGTATTTGTGAAATGTACGGACGGCGTTTACAGGTACAGGAAAGATTAACCGCCCAAATCGCCGATGCACTCCAAGGATTATTAAAGCCCAAAGGAGTAGCGGTAGTAGTAGAAGCTAGTCATATGTGTATGGTGATGCGGGGAGTACAAAAACCTGGTTCTTGGACTTCTACCAGTGCGGTTAGAGGTGTATTTGCTGATGATGCGAAAACCCGTCAGGAGTTTATGAGTTTGGTTCATCACAATCCTGAGTGGCGTTAATCAATTTGCGTGTTGCTGTTAGGGATGGGTTTCAAGCTCATCTCTTTATTTTGCGATCGCATGATTAACCAACTTGTTTCATCTTCTAATTATTTATGCAAGGGGTCTATTATTAACGACTAAACATTAAGGCAATGCCGCCTAAAGAGACTATCGCACCGAGCATTGCTCTTAAGCTAATTTTTTCTCCCTGCCAAGCAACAAGGGGCAAAATAAACAAAGGACTGGTAGCCAAAAAAGTTTGAGCGATACCTGTAGGGGCAAATTTAAGAGAAGTTTGCTGTAGCCAGATACCCAAATAAGTACTGCCAAATGCGGCGATCGCGATTATGCCCAGACTCCGCCAAGATAAGCGCCACTTAACGGCAGTTTTGGACGCGGTAGGCAAAAATAATAAAGCAACTACAATTATTGTCCCCCCGACTAAACGGATGAGGGTACTTTCTAGGGGACTAACGTCTGATTGAATTAGAGCAAAGCGAGAAATAACCGCCCCTGTAGCTTGAGCGATCGCTGCTAACAAACCCCAAATAACTCCCGAACGTGAGGCACGAGTGTTGTCCACAGGATTGCGTTCGCTAATTACCCAGGCTATGCCCAAAATAGTAAGCAAGATACCGCACCAAACGCTGGAGGTTAACTGTTCGCCGATAAAGATGAGCGCCAGTAATGCACCCATGGGGGGTGAAGAGGTTTCTAACAGTAGGGTACGTCTAGCCCCCAAACTATTTAACGCCGAAAAATAGGCTGTATCGCCCAAGCCAATACCAATTACGCCACTAAGAGTAAGCAAGATAATCGTTGTGCTAGATAAACCAGTAAACGTCGTCTGCTGAATCAATAAAGTCAAGAGAATTAAGGCGATCGCCATGATGCCCTTATAAAGATTGAGCTGTAGCGGGAGAATCTTCAAACCCAAACGACTATAGACTACCGAAGATATCGCCCACAGTAAAGCCGCACTCAAAGCCGCTATCTCGCCAATATAGTTACTAATAATAATTTGTTCGGTCAATCTTTTTCTAAAACAGATCTATTAAAATCGTCCCTAATAAAGAAGGTTTAGATAGTTAGAGAGAACTGCACTTAAAGCAAAATCAGCAATGTCGATCACTTGAGAATTACCATTAGAATCAACGGGGGAGAAGATTCCTACTGATAAAACATTAAAAAAGCGATCGACGTTCAATAAGGGCTCAACGTTGCTGATTTAACATATGAAGTACAAAGTATTTTGCTCGTCCTAAATGTTGATTTACAAACCTCTAGTTTTTTGTGACCAAACTCTAGTTGGTAGACCCCAAATATAGATAAATCCTTCGGCTGCTTTGTGGTCGAATTCATCTTCTGCACCATAGGTAGCTAAATCCGGCGCATAAATCGAATTGTCAGACTGACGACCGACGATAGTAGCATTACCTTTAAATAATTTAATCCGCACCTCTCCGGTAACTCGCTCTTGAGTCTGCTGAATGAAACCATCTAAAGCGGCTTTTAGAGGGCTGTACCATAAGCCTTGATAGATTAATTCGCCATAGGACTGTTCGATGCCTCGCTTGTACTGAGTAACGTCTCCGGTAAGGGTGAGGCTTTCTAGATCACGATGGGCATGAATCAGCACCAACAGTGCGGGCGCTTCGTAAATTTCGCGGGATTTAATCCCCACCACGCGGTTTTCTAGCATATCAATGCGTCCGATACCGTGGTTACCTACAGTCTCGTTAAGCTGGGCAATTAAAGCTACGGGGTCTAATTGTTCGCCATTAATTGTAGTGGGCACACCCCCTTCAAAACCGATGGTAATATATTCTGGCTCATCGGGAGTATCGGCGATCGCCTTGGTCATTAAGTAAATCTCTTCCGGCGGTTCGGTCATGGGGTCTTCTAAGATACCCGCTTCAATACTGCGTCCGAGTAAATTGCGATCGATACTGTAGGGAGAAGACTTTTTAACCGGGAACTCTAAACCAAACTGTTCGCCATAGGAGATCGCTTCTTCACGGCTCATGCCCCATTCTCTGGCGGGAGCTAGCACTTTTAGATTCGGATTGAGCGCCATAATACCCAAGTCAAAGCGTACCTGGTCGTTACCTTTAGCCGTACAGCCATGGGCCACCGCATCAGCACCATATTTCTCGGCTGCTTCTACCAACAGCTTGGCAATCAGAGGACGTGCTAGTGCAGTTGAAAGAGGATAGCGGTTCTCATAGAGAGTATTGGCTTGAATAGCAGGAAAGGCATAGTCTTTGACAAAGCTTTCCGTCGCGTCTGCTACCAGAGATTCGGCTGCACCGCATTTTAAAGCCTTCTGCTTAATTGGCTCTAACTCATCTCCCTGACCTAAATCCGCCGCCAGGGTAATGACTTCTTTAACTCCCCACTCGTTCTTTAGGTAGGGAATACATACGGTAGTATCTACCCCCCCAGAATAGGCTAAAACAACTTTATCGGCACGTCCCATGTTTAATTCCCCAGCAATATGTAACTAAAGGGGTATTGTACATAAAAGTTAACTCTTTAAAATATTTTTCTGAGCCGATTTTTCAAGGATATTAGCAGGATACTGTTCCCAAACCAGGTTTAGCTCTTCCTTTAACCTACTTGGCAGTATCTACCTCACCGTTACTCAGTAATTTTTAGCTCATCTAGATTCCAGAAAGCACCCCCCAGAGCCGAATATTCTACTCCCTCAATATTGTTGCGGACTGCTGACATTGCATAGGGATTGACTAAATAAATAAACGGAACCTTAGCAGCAACTAGCTGTTGAGCTTCGGCATAGATAGCCTTGCGTTTTTCTACATCTAGCTCCTTCGCGGCTTGAATAAACAACTGTGCAATCTCCTGTTCCCAATCATTAACGACTCTATCGGTTAAGGGTTTGCCTTCGGCGGGTTTGGCGATATTAAATACGTGGGAGTTGCCGTCCGGCAGCCAGACATTAGCCCCATTATTTGGTTCATTTCCCCCAGTAAAGCCGAGGATAATCGCTTCCCAAGCTAAAGAACCCCGTAATCTGCCTACCAAAACATTAAAGTTAATCGTTTTGAAATTAATTGCCATCCCAATCGCTTCAAGGTCTTCTTGTACCTGGTTGCCCATGGCTTCACGAATTTTATTACCAGTATTGGTATTGAGCCTAAATTGAACGCGATTTCCGGCTGGGTCAAATAGCTGCCCACGGCGATTATAGGTAAACCCGGCTTCGATTAATAACTCTTTAGCTTTCTCGGGGTTGTATTCGTAACCGGGCAAGGTTTCGTCGTAGAAAGGAGACTGTACGGCAACAAAAGAATTCTGTGGCTGTCCCAATCCACGATAAATATTTTTAACCATTCGCTGTCGATTAATCGCATGGGCTACCGCCTGTCGAAATTTAAGCTCATTAAACCAGCTAGATTTGATGGGATTGACAACGGGTTTGCCGTTTTGTTTGCCCGTATTGAGATTAAAAGCAAGATAGCTGGTGCTGTAATCTTCGCCACCGTTATAAATGGTGAAGTTACCCTTGGTTTCTTCTTTTTTTAGCAGGGAGAAATATTCTGGCTTGACCTCTACCGAATTGAGGCTACCAGAGCGAAACTGACTGAGAAAAGTATCTGTAGACTCGACAATCTCCCAAACTACTCGCTTGATATGGGGCAGATCTTCATTGACTACGTCTTTTTTCCAGTAGTAAGGATTAGCGGTGAAGACAATTCTTTGTGCGGTAGCATAGCTCTCAATTTTGTAGGCACCACTGGCGGGTATTTGTTCGGGAGGAGTATCTACCGACCAAGTAGAGAGAAACTGAAGATTGCCATCTTGATCTTTTGTCGTTACGCTCTCCTTCAAAACATGAGCGGGAAAAATAGATGCCCCCGTTACCCCGAGAAAGGGAGCAAAGGGTTCGGGCACGGTAAATCTTACCTGTCTTTGGTTGAGCTTAGTTATTTCCGGGAAGGCACCACTGGCGCCAATTTTGAGGATATCTCTCATGCCCGTGGGAATCTCGGGATTTAGATAGAGTTGATTGTAGGTAAAGACGACATCATCTGCTGTTAGGGGTTGACCATCAGACCATTTTAAATTTGGTCTTAAGGTATAGGTAATTTCTAAATCGTCGTCCGAAACCTCCCAGGATTCAGCCAAAGCAGGTTCAAATTCTGCTGTGATTGGGTTTTGGCGAATTAAACCGTCGAGAATCATGCCGCCGACTAAGCTACTAGTCTGGTCTGTAGCGATGACAAAATTAAAGGTTTTTGGATCGCTTAAAAGCACATCAACTAACTGTTCGGGTTGGTCGGGATTTGCCAACAGAGTGCTGGGATTACAGGCAGAGAGGGGAATTAGCAGTACAGCTAAAACAATAGCGAGATATCGAACGATTTTTGGGCGAAGTGAGTTGAGTAAATGCAAAACCAATATCCCTGACTCAGTTTTAGACCACATTATATTCGCTTTCAACTTGAGGCTTAAACTTTAACTAACAAGACTGCTCACTGTTGATTGCTTTAACTGTAAGCTTTTAAAAGCAGATTGCAGTTTAGCGGATTTATCTTTATGGCATCTAACAATCAGATTGGTGTGGCCGTCGTCGGCACGGGATTCGGACAAAAAGTTCATATTCCCGGGTTTAAGCATCATCCCCGCACGGAATTGGTCGCCGTATACAATCGCGATTTAACTAAAGCTAAAAATATTGCCGACGAACATAAGATTTTCTATGCCTACGACGATTTAGATAAGATTTTGTCTTTGCCAGAGGTGGATGCAGTCAGTATCTCCACGCCTCCTTTTCTACACTACGAAATGGGCAAAAAAGTTTTAGCCGCCAAGAAACATCTGCTGCTGGAAAAGCCTATGGCGATGAATGCCCGAGAGGTAAAAGAGCTATATCATCTGGCGCAAGCTAATAACGTCACTGCTACAGCCGACTTTGAGTTTCGCTACATTCCCGCCTGGATGTCTCTCGCCGAACATTTGGAAGATAACTATGTCGGTCAGAAAAGGTTGATTAAAATTGACTGGCTGGTAACCAGTCGTGCCAATCCTAAACGAGATTGGAATTGGTATTCTCGGCTAGATGCTGGGGGCGGGGCTTTAGGTTCGATCGCTTCCCATTCTTTTGACTATATCAGCTGGCTGTTTGGTTCGGTAGCTAAACTTTCAGGCTATCTCAACTGTGCCATTCCCGAACGTCCAGACCACAATGATGGGGGCATTATGAAACCCGTAGATGCGGACGATACCTGTCTAATTATGATGGAGTTGGCCGACGGTACTCCCCTGCAACTAAATATTAGTTCGGTTACTTATGGCGGTAGGGGTCATTGGGTCGAAGTTTATGGTGAAAAAGGAACTTTAGTGTTGGGCAGCAGCAATCTTAAAGACTACGTTCATGGATTTGAACTGTTTGCCGCACCGGCGGGCAAATCTTTAAAAAAGGTTTCGATTCCCAAAAAATATGACTTTGATCGCGTCTTTACTGACGGCAGATTGGCTCCCTTTATCCGCGTGGTCGATCGCTTTGTGACCTCTATTGATGCGGGGGAATTGCTAGTGCCCTCTTTACAGGAAGGGACTTACTCGCAGTTGCTTATGGATCTAACTCATCAATCCCATCAACAAAAATCTTGGGTCAATGTTCCGACGATCGCCGACTTTTTAGCTCAATAAAGGAGAATTTTTTCAAGAATCCCTGACATACACTAATTGGCAAAGTATATCAAAAGGAATATTATTTAAGTATACATTCAGTGAAAACACCCACAGTATCAGAGATAAAGGTAATGATTCTGTTACAAAATTAACTGTTCGTTACTCTATCTATCTATCGAAAGTAGTATTTCGTAAGCAGGACGATCCTGTTGAATAGGTAGTTGTTACTACAAAATTTCAGACTTTCTCATTGAGATTAGTATCACCTATAATGTCTACCACCACCTCAGTCAAACGCTACTCTATTAACACCATTAGAGAAGAGGCAGTCGGTCTCTTAGAAATTGGCGTAATAGCTTTAAATCAGCCTCTGAGAATCTTGTTTGAGTACTTACCTGCCCAGCAGTGGAACACGATTGAGTGCGAACTAGAGCGGTATGATTATCTACTGCGCGATCGCATTATCGATTTAGTTGGCGAAGTTAAATGGGAATCCGATTAACTGGCAGAATCAATTAGTAAATTAGCAAAAGTGCTGCGGTTTGATACTGTAGTCATCACTGTGTTTGTCTTGTGAATTAGATTGATTGGACATGTCTTGCCAATCTCTACCGTCAAAAGCATTTAGCCCTTCGGTTAAAGGAAAAAAGTAGTAGCTATCAAAATGCCTCGGCGGGAAATCCCGTTGTCCCCAGCAGCTTAATTTTAAGGAAGTATCAGCATCAGGCGATCGCCAATTGGTTTGCTCATCGGGGTAGGGGTACCCTGAAGATGGCAACCGGTAGCGGTAAGACCATAATTGCCCTCGCAATCGCCACCGAACTCTACCGGCAGATAGGACTACAGGTATTGGTTGTAGTCGGTCCCACCCAGCATTTAGTTACTCAGTGTCGAGAGAATGTCTCAAGTTTAACCTCAAGCCGATCTTGGCTATGGTGCGGACTGATAATTGGCAGGGAGAACTGTCAAATCAGCTTTATAACTTGCAGACTGGGGTACAGTCTTTTGTAACTATTCTGACCACCAACTCGAGCTTAATTAGTGATTCCTTTCAGTCCCAGCTAAAATATCTGCCGCCTAAAACTTTGCTCGTTGGCGATGAAGCCCATAATTTAGGTTCGCCCCAGATAGCTTCTTGTTTGCCGCGCCAGATTGGCTTACGTTTGGCTCTTTCTGCCACTCCTGCTAGACAATATGATGAAATAGGAACAGAAATACTGCTAGATTATTTTGGTGCCGTAATTCCCCCCGAGTTTACTCTCGCTGATGCGATCGCTCAGGGAGCCCTAGCTCGATACTGTTACTATCCGGTTTTGGTCGAGCTAACTTCAACTGAAGCAATGGAATATGCCAAACTAACCAAACGAATTGGCTGGGCACTTAGTAAAAACCCTCGCTTTCAGGATAACGAGACTCTAACCTCCCTACTGACTCGGAGGTCGCGGTTAATCGCTACGGCTCAAAACAAGCTCGACTGTCTACGAGAATTAATGAGATCGCGACTGGATACTAGCCACACTATTTTTTACTGCGGAGATGGCAACTTAGAAGATGATACGCGCCAGATCGATGCGGTAACTCAACTGCTGGGTAAAGAATTAGGTTTTCGTGTCAATACCTATACGACAGAAACATCCTTAGTCGCCAGGGAAGTTTTACGCCGCCAGTTTGAGTCGGGAGAGCTACAGGGACTGATTGCCATTCGCTGTCTGGATGAAGGAGTTGACATTCCCAGCATCAAAACCGCCGTTATTCTCGCTAGCAGCAGCAATTCTCGCCAGTTTATCCAGCGCCGAGGTCGAATTTTACGTCCTCATCCTAGCAAGCACCAGGCAAACCTATTTGATACTATTGTTGTCCCCCCTAGCTTAGAGCGGGATACTTGGGAAGTCGAAAAAAACCTGTTGCGACAAGAACTATTACGCCTACTGACTTTTGCTAAATTAGCCGACAATGCCGAAAGCGCTACAGCACAGCTATTAAAGCTACAGGAAAAATTCCAACTCTGAACTAGGGCGTGTCATCAATTAGAAAAAAAGAGCTTACTTTGGTCTTTCAACGAC
>JBCBIN010000143.1:0-8372 GCA_038524555.1 Cyanobacteria bacterium J06623_7
CAGAAAATATAAGCGCTATTTATGCAAAAAGGCGGTAATTAAAAGTGAGTTAAAAGCATCTTAAATTTCTGTAAACAAAGCTTAAACCATATGTTTTTATAGTCAATCGGTGTTCGGCAACAAGCGGTTTTTTCTAAGTGCAATTCTACGACTAATAATATGTATAAAGTGTAAAGTAAGTTGCTCAGTGAAGTCGCATTTGGCGAAATAGAGCGAAAAAAAAGACGGATAAAGCTACCCGTCTATTAAATATTCTTTTGGCTGCTAACAGCTCATTTTAGATGCTTACTTTTTGGTCAAATTAGTTAGGACTTGATTCGAACGTTGAACGAAAGCTTTCATTCCTTCAGCATCGAAGGCTTTTTGCGACATCAAAGCAAGATCGTAGATGTGATTGCACATGAGATTGACCATTGAATTGGAGTCGTCGCCGCTTTGCACGATCGTAGTTTTGCTCAGGTCGAGCAGATTTTGGATTAGGGGGTGGGCAGTATTAATCATCAAAACATGGTCTTCGGGGAAAGCCATCGCTTTTTCCTGCATCAGGGCTGCCATTTCTTGCATTCTGCGCATTGCTTCGGGCAGCAACACCATCGCTGGGGGAGTACCCTGAGGATCGTCTGATTTAATGGCCTGAGTTTTAATGTTGACTCGAGGCTTATTGAGGGCTTGCTCAAATAGCTCTTTAAGTAGTTCGCTGCGAGTTTTGTTGGTTGTGGGATCGACAATTTCTTGTGCCTTGTCTTCTTCGACTAAATTATCGTCTAGTTCGGAATCGACACGGGCAAACTTGACCTCAGAATATTCCCGTTCGAGGAAAGGAATGAAGTAATTGGCATCAATAAAGGAATCGAGAAAGAGAACTTCCAGCCCCTGATTTTTATACAGTTCGACAAAGGTATTTTGCGTACTGGGGTCACTACAGTAGTAAACTTGATTCTCCCGCTTTTCTTTATTGCGATCGAGGTATTCTTGCAAAGTAGTGTAGGGTTCGCTGCAGGCATTACTATCTTTGCCCTCATCTACGCTCGACCAAGCATCATCTCCTGCAGATTGCACCTCAACCTTGGGCGTTTCTGCTACGGGTGCTGTATCAGCTTGATAGGTGGTGCGATAAATAATTAGGTCTTCTACCTGTTTTTTGAATTTTTCGTCGCGAATTGCGCCATATTTAACAAAAGTACCGACATCAGACCAAGAACTGATATATTTATTTCGGTCTTCGTTGTAGAGTGACTTTAAACGACTACCAATTTTTTTAGTGATAAAGTCGGAGATGCGGCGTACAGTGCGATCGTTAGTTAGAGCACTACGGGATACATTAAGGGGAATATCAGGACTGTCGATTACACCCTGCAACGGCATCAGAAATTCGGGGATAATCGCTTCACAGTGTTTGCTAACAAATACTTGATTGCAGTACAGCTGAATTTGCCCCTTAGAGAAATCAACATCGGGCTTGAGTTTGGGAAAATAGAGGATACCGTTAAGCAAGAAAGGATAATCGGTATTTAGATGTACCCACAGCAGGGGATCTTCTTGGAAGGGATAGAGATAGCGATAGAACTCAAGATAATCTTCATCGGTTAAATCCCGGGGTGACTTTTTCCAGAGTGCTTCCTGCTTATTAATCTGTTCGTTATCCAGAATAATTTTGATGGGCATAAAGTCGCAGTAAGTTTTAACCAACTGTCTGACTCTTTGCGGTTCGGCATATTCAACCTCGTCTTCCAGGAGAGTTAGGGTAATAGTCGTGCCGACGGTAGTGCGATCGCTTTCGGTTAATTCAAATTCGGGAGAACCATCACAAGACCAATGTATCGCCGTCGCCCCTTCTTTGTAGGAAAGAGTCTCGATTTCCACTTTCTCTGCCACCATAAACGCCGAATAAAAACCCAGCCCAAAGTGACCGATTAAATCGTTAGAATCTTTTTCATACTTTTTGATGAAGTCTTCAGCACTAGAAAAGGCTACCTGATTGATGTACTTTTTGATCTCATCAACGGTCATGCCAATACCATTATCGGAGACAGAAAGAGTTCTTTTCGATTTATCTACAGCCAATTTAACGGTAGGTTCGGCAACATCCCCCTGCATTTCTCCTGCCAAGGACGCCATTTTGAGTTTTGAGGTAGCATCAACGGCGTTAGAAATTAATTCCCGCAAGAAGATTTCGTGATCTGTGTAGAGAGACTTCTTAATAATGGGGAAAATATTCTCGGTATGAATTGAGATGTTGCCTTTTTCAAGTACAGCCATATTTTGTATCTACAGTATTGAGCGTAAACTACTTATGAATATTGTCTGATCGCACTTCGGAAAATGTTCTAGGATACCCCACCTAAGGGGATGCGGATTTCCCTACCTGGCTCTAAATAACGTCAGTTTGGGATCGGCACACAGTTAAAGATAAGTCTGGAAAGCCGATAGATCTAAAGCCGCAAAATTGTGCAGAAACTTAGATAACGTAGTGGCAATACTGGTAACGCCATCTGTCACATTAGACTCGATATTAATGGGAATTACTGGGTCGTGGAGGGATAAGCGAAGTAACAGCCAGCCCGATTCTGTCGGGGCATTGCAGGATATTCTGACTCCTTCATAATTATTCGGTACGACCGTCCAATCTGCTTGAGTCTCGGCAAAGTCTTTGAGGCGAGTAATGACATCGTTGCCATAGGCAGAAAAATCTGCCGTCTGAATTTTCAGTCTAAATTCTTCGCTGGCGACTGGTTCAGGCAAATCAGCGATCGCGTCGGTTAACTCTTTGCCCTGCTGTTTGGCTTTAGCTAGCTCGATTAATAGCTTTGTGGCTAAATACGCCCCATCATCGAGGAAATAATTCTCTCGCATCGCTCCATGTCCCGAGGTTTCGATCGCCAACCAAGATTCTTGACCCAATTCATTTAGGCGCATCGACTCGTTAATCACGTTTTTATAGCCTCGCTTGAAGCGATGATGCTTGCCACCCAAATCGCTAATAAACTGAGCTAGACCATCAGACGTAATGGAATCCGTAACTATAGTTGAGCCGGGATGCTCCTGTAAAACTATGGCCGAAATTAACGCAATCATTCGGTTGCGGTTCAGCTCATTACCTTGACGATCCACTGCCGCCGCGCGATCAACATCCGTATCAAAAATAAGACCAAAATCTGCCTGATTGGCTACTACTGCCTGACAAATTGCTGCCATTGCCGCCTCGTTTTCTGGGTTGGGTACGTGGTTGGGAAAGGTGCCGTCTGGGTCAAGAAATTGACTGCCAGTAATATCTGCCCCTAGGGGTTTTAAGACTTGATGGGCATAAAAACCACCCGCGCCGTTGCCCGCATCGACGATAATTTTGAGTCCGGCGAGAGGGCATTCGTAATTATCGGCATGGTTGACTCCCTGACGTACCGTATCTACTAACCTGGCGGCATATACTGAAATAAAATCCCGCTGGGTAATTTCGCCTGGTTCTGCGGCGATCGCTAATTTTTCCGTCGCGGCAATTGAGAGAATTGCTGTAATATCGGGCTTACCTAAACCACCCTGGGGGGTAAAAAACTTCATGCCGTTGCGGTTAAAAGGCAAATGACTGGCGGTAAGCATAATGGCTCCATCGCAGTTAAACCCCTCTGTCACCGTACTCATAAACATCGCGGGGGTGGAAGCCAGCTCGAAATTATAAACTCGGCATCCGGCGATCGCCATACCGTCAATAACTGCCTGGGTCAGAACTTCACCCGAAAGACGGCTATCTCGACCAATACCCACTGTTAATTCCTCAGTAGGTCGATCGGTTTGCTGTGCCAGCCACTGGACAAAAGCATTCCCGAGAGTTCTAACCACTTCAGGAGTTAGATTAACCACCTCATCAGGAACCCCTTCAAGCGCAACGCCGCGAATGTCAGAACCGTTTTGCAGCTTTTTCCAGTCGATCGAATTAATCGTTTGCATAGTTAAACCAGATAGATGATGGGTACTTAAATGAGTGCAGAGATTTACGCGCCAACACCATATATTAGTAGATATAAATCCTGAAAAATTAAGCTTGAGATTAAAAAATAATTATGCCTTTAATTAAAGTTCAGTCTTCGGTTGCTCAACCCGAAAAGTCGGCAGTAGAAAGTTTGTTAACTAGCCTGTCGGCTAATCTCGCTCAACATCTTGGTAAGCCAGAATCCTATGTGATGACAGCTTTTGAAGCAGAAGTGCCCATGACCTTTGGCGGTAGTGTCGATCCAGCCTGTTATGTAGAGATTAAAAGTGTGGGAACGATGAGCTCGGAGCAAACAAAAAAAATGAGCCAAGATTTCTGTAGCCAGATTGGAGATGAGCTAAACATTCCTCCTAATCGAATCTATATCGAATTTGCTGATGCTAAGGGATATCAGTGGGGTTGGAATAAGTCCACCTTTGGTTAATTATTCACGGATGTTATCCACTGATTTATTTATTTAAGCTGGGCAAGGGCTAAGGGGAAAGGGTTAATCAAGCTTTTTCCCGATCTGATTCAAACTATCTATCATTTTCGCGATCTTGTGTAACGTGGCTTATTCATATCAAACCGCGATCTAGTCTATCCATTGGAGACGCGAAATTTTACGTCTCCAGGTTTTGTCTCCAGATTTAATTCCTTCTCTTGCCGACAAGTTTAGATCTCATCCCAACCGCCCACACCGGAAGACATGACGTAGCTAGTTACACCCGCCTCAAAGAAATTAGCTTTAGTGTGACCGGCTTTTTTGGTATCGGAGAATCTTTCTAAATGACGATAGGGACTCTTTTTATATACATCATCGGTATATAGAGGATCTAGACCGACCGCCTTGAGGCGCATATTTGCCATATATTTGGTGTAGTGTTCGGTGCTGCCTTCAGTGATACCCAAGACACTATCGCCGACGATATGATTAGTCCAGAGACATTCATGCTGTACTGCTGTGTCGAACATTTCGTAAATCTGCTCGACAGAATGAGGAAATAGCTGCATCGCTTCCGGCAAAAGTTTTTGATAGAGACGGACATGGCTCAATTCATCACGATTAATCATCTTGAAGATATCGGCACTACCGGGCATCAACATCCGTGAAGCCAAATTATAGAAGTAAATAAAGCCGTTATAAAAATAAATCCCTTCTAGAAGATAGTCTGCCAGCAGGGAGACAAAATAGTTTTCGGGGGTAGGATCGTCTACGTATTTTTGATAAATAGAAGCAATAAACTCACAACGATCTGAGAGAATTTTATCGGTACGCCAAAACTCATAGACGCTGCTGCGGCGATCGCCGGGGATAATAGTTTCAATGATGTACTGATAGCTCTGATTGTGCATACCCTCCTGAGAAATCTGCTCCGCCATACAGACGCTCACTTCTGGTGCGGTTACACAGCTTTTGATGTGAGGAATATTGCAGGTTTGTACCGAATCAAGAAAGGTAAGATAGCTTAAGATCCCATCATAGGCACGACGTTCTTCTTTAGTTAAGTTCCAATAATCAGTAACATCTTGGGTTAGGTCTAGCTTTTGGGGAATCCAGAAATTCTCTCGCATTTGCTGATACAAGCCAGTTGCCCAAGAATAGCGCACGTCGTTTAGCTGCATCAGGTTGGTGGTGTTGCCAAACCAAATCGAACGATTTTCGGTGCGATCATCTCCCCCAGGGTTAAAAATGGGGTTAGCGGACATGCTTTGGGGTGAGGATAAAAATGCAGTCATAAAATTTTGTTTATAGAAATTTCAGCCAAACGCTAGATGCGGTGTTACAGCATAACAAATATTATAAAAGAACACTAGTGTCTCTGGATACATTCATTGGAAATATGTATAGTCGTTCTAATTAATTTCCATCCCATTTTAAGTTGTTAGTTCGAGGGATTAGGGACTAGGGAATAATAAATAGTACGCAAGTTCGTATGTTTTTTATTTGGAATGACTATAGAATGCTATTTCGCTAAAAAAAGATGCCCAAATTTACTCGGACATCTAATCGCTAGATTTGATTATTTGTTGCGATCGCAATTAAAGCTCGATCGCATTTTATGGTTTATGGAACTAGACGTACTCAAATAATTCGCTGTTATTTAAGTCGTGGTTGTCAAGCTGCACATTTTCCAGCACGGCGACTCCATCCCAACGGTGGTTTACTTTCTCGTAGAGATAGGAATTACCATTCCAGCTACCGAGCCAGTATTGACCACTATCGCTGAGTTGAACTGTATCTTCATGGGGTGTAAAGTCATGAATAATTACACAGTCATGCCAGCCTTGGCTATTGTAGAAACCGCCACTTTCATCCGCCAGGACAAAGGTATCGTTACCTGCACCACCGTTTAAGCGATCTTCTTGGTTGGCACCTCTAGTCATGCTGTCAGTACCGTAAAGCACGTCGTTACCAACACCACCAAACAAGGAATCACTACCGGCACCACCAAAGAGAGTATCATTGCCATCTTCACCAAATAGCTCGTCATTACCAATAACCTTAGTGGTGTCGAATTTATGAGCTAAAGGATCGTTAGCAACCTGGAATAGCTGGATATTATCGATAAATCCACCGACACCATTACTTTTACCCGCTGCCCGGAATTCTAGAGTGGTGAAGTCACTTTGACCTCCTACAACTTCAAAGTTAAAGGTCTGCCAATTGTTGCTATGTCCGCCTTTGCCGCTTAGGGTAGTGATTTTTTCTCCATCCCACCATACTTCAATTTTGCTGGGGGACACATACTGACGGGGAGTATAGTCAACCGATAGTTGATAGGTAGCTCCCGCATGAGTATCAATTTGCTGTGCCATTCCGCTGTTGCCATGGCTATCTAGCTCTACCCAAGCATGTCCGTCAGCAGCAGCCCCAAATTTGTTCGCTTGTTCTTTGATTTCAATTCCGGGGCCAAAAGTAGTATGCCAACCGGGAATTGAGTTAAAGACTCCTGTGCCACCGGGATGCACCTGATTATTTTCAAAGCTACCGTTGGTGATTAAGTCATGACCGATAAGATCTACCTGAGCAACGTAGTTATCGCCATAAATTACATCATCGCCAGTACCGCCGTTAATCTTATCGTTGTCGGCACCACCAACTGCAATATCGTTACCATCGCCGCCAAAAATGCGATCGTTACCGGCATTGCCCCCAACGGTATCATTGCCTTCGCCACCAAAGATGGTGTCATTGCCTTCGCCCCCCAGGATACAGTCATCTCCGTGAGTATCTTCTAGGAGGTCATCACCAGCACCACCCTTGAGGGTATCGTTACCAGCATCACCCCAGATGCCGTCGTTACCGTCTCCACCGCTCAGGCTATCGTTACCATCGCCGCCTTTGAGCATGTCGTCCCCAGCATCACCAGTGACTTTATCATCACCGCCTAAGCCTTCAACAATATCGTTGCCGTCGCCACCCTGAACAAAATCGCGATCGTGACCGCCAGTAATTTCATCATCGCCAGCACCACCAGCAACTAAGTCATCACCGCCATTTCCTTGAATGGTATCGTTACCCAATCCACCCTGGATGGTATCGTTGCCGGCATTTCCAACTAGAGAATCATGACCCGCTGCACCATTAATGAAGTCGCTACCGCCGTTACCGTTAATGGTATCGTTGCCAATCCCGCCTGAAATGCTGTCGTCATCATCGCCACCAGCAATGAGGTCGTTACCCGCACCGCCGTCAATGGTATCGTTACCGTCTCCCGCTAAGATAACGTCGTCACCACCGTTACCAAAGAGACTATCATCGCCATTGTTCCCCTTGATTAGGTCAGCATCGTGACCGCCAATGATCGTATCTTTACCGTTTCCTCCTTCTAGAGTATCGTCACCACCAACACCTTTGATCATGTCATTGCCCGCGCCACCTTTAATATTGTTGGCATTATCATCGCCGCCAATCCAGTCGTCATTATCCGAACCAACTACATTGACAAAGTTTTTGACGACAAAGTTTTGATTCGGACTATTGGGAATGTTATTAATGTTGAGCGCATTATGGGCTAAGTTAACGTCGATCGCCGTGGTGCCACCCAAACCGGAAGCATTAATTGTATTGGCTTTTCCTGTCGCGCCAATGATTTCTTCTATGCCGAGAGACAGGCTATCGGTACCCAAACTACCTTTCTGCACGTTGCCATTGGGCAAAATTGTTACGGCTTCTCCTAAATCGCTGTAGTCAACCGTATCAAATCCTCCCTTACCAAGGATTGTGTCATTGCCAGCAGTGCCCTCAAAAATATCGTTATTATGAGTTCCAACTAGAGTATCGTCGCCATGAGTACCATTAAAACGTTGCGTCATTAAAATCAAACTCCAATTCTTAAAGCAATTATTTGAACTAGAAAGATGTACTTGAAAAGTATTATTTAATCTATATTTATCTCTTACT
>JBCBIN010000144.1:0-8320 GCA_038524555.1 Cyanobacteria bacterium J06623_7
TTGCGCTTTGGCCAGATCTGCCTGTTGGCTTTTATCATCCAAAAGCTGTTTTAAGTTGGCGTTTTCTTGTTGGAATGCCGCAAAAATCTCTTCATTTTCAGTACTTTGCGCTTCTTGTTCCTGATTTTCTGCCGCCACGACCTCATGTTCTTCGGTCTCTAACGAGACATCTTGTTCTTCTGATAAGTTTTCAACTGCCTCTTCCAGATTTTCTGCTTGTTTCTGCTCTTCAGTCATAGGAATGTTTAATTCTCTCTGGGTACAAGATATAGGATATTCCATTCAGTCGAGAAATTGACAGGTTTAATTGGGTAATTAACCGACCAGAAATAGTCGTTCCCTGCCAGGACGATTGCTCGACCGACTTAATAGTACAGTCATCATAAGATATTTTTTCCTCAATAACTCCTTCTTTTTTAGTGTAGTCAGCATTTCAGAAAATCTGTTTAGGACTTGCTTGGTGAAGGAGTAATGACCTGGATAGTTAGCTAACGTTAATAGAAATTTTTCCTTGATTTTCGGGAATACTAAGTACCGTCAGGAGATATTTTTTCTATTTTATGGCTTATTCTTCTTCCAAAAAAAATCGGGCGATCGCTATACGTAATAACTTGTCACCGTTTGGCAATCAACTGGTGCAAAAAGGTTTTATTGATGGCGAAAAAATGCAAAAAGCCTTGGCCGAAAGTCGTAAAACAGGGACTTCGCTGATTGATATACTCGAAACTGCCACGGGCAAGCAACTGCCGCCAGATTTGTTACGCCAATATAAAAAACATCATTTATTCGAGCTAAAAGTCCTCTTCGGGGTAGAGTCAGCCGATCCGGAAATTGAAACCGAAAAATTTAGTAATAATCAGATGGGGGAGCTAATTAACTCTCTCATTCCCCTCGATATTTGTCGGCGTTACCGTCTAATCCCCCTGTACAAGAAGGAGCCAGAAGGGAAAAAGCCAATCCTGATCGTAGCCATGGTCGATCCAGAGAATCTGGAGGCACAAGACGATCTCAATCGTATTTTACGACCTAAAGGCATTGGTATTGAGCGACAGGTAATTACTCAAAGTGATTACCAACAGCTAATCGACCAATTTTTAGATGAACAGGTCAAAAAAGAGACCGCCAAGAAGAAAGAAGTCAACGTTGATGTCTCTCTCGAGCTCGATAATTTTGACTTTAACCTCGAAGAAGCCGATGACGATGTTGCCGATGATTTGGGTGCCGCTAGTGAAGCTCAAGCCGCGCCAATTATTACTCTGGTTAACAAAATTCTGGCTAAGGCATTACAGGACGGTGTTTCTGATATCCACGTTGAACCTCAGGAAGAAGGGTTGAAAATCCGCTACCGCAAAGATGGTGTTTTACAGCAACCTTTCGATCGCATGCCGAAGAAAATTATTCCCGCCGTAGTTGCCCGCTTCAAAATTATGGCGGAGTTGGATATTGCCGAGAAACGCCTGCCCCAGGATGGCAAGATTCGCCGCATGTTTCAGGGCAGAAAAGTGGATTTTCGGGTCAATACTCTACCCAGTCGTTATGGCGAAAAAGTAGTATTGCGGATTTTGGATAACTCTGCCACACAACTAGGTCTAGATAAGCTAATTTCCCATGAAGAAACTTTGGAAATTGTTCGGGATATGGCCAAGCGTCCCTTTGGCATCATCTTAGTAACTGGGCCTACGGGGTCGGGTAAATCTACTAGTCTTTATTCTGTACTAGCCGAAAGAAATAGTCCCGATATCAATATTAGTACCGCTGAAGACCCAATTGAATATTCTCTCGACGGTATTACGCAGGTACAGGTGATCCGTGAAAAAGGGATGGACTTTGCCTCAATTCTCCGAGCCTTCTTAAGACAAGATCCTGACGTGATTCTGGTGGGTGAAACGAGAGACTCGGAAACGGCTAAAACTGCGATTGAAGCAGCATTGACGGGCCACCTAGTTTTAACGACTCTACACACTAACGACGCAGCTGGAGCGATCGCCCGTTTAGATGAAATGGGTGTGGAACCATTTATGATTTCTGGTGCTCTAGTGGGGGTTCTCGCCCAAAGATTGATGCGTCGCGTCTGTAGCGAATGCCGTATTGCCTATAACCCTAGCCGTGAAGAACTATCTCGCTTTGGTTTATCGGCTTCAGCGGAAGAAGAAGTAACTTTCTTTAAGGCTAATAAGCTCAATGCCGAGGAAATTTCTCAGGCTAAAGCAAATGGCACTCTGTGTCCTAAGTGCAGTGGTGTTGGCTATAAGGGTCGAGTTGGCGTATATGAGGTAATGCGTAACTCGGAAAAATTACAGGCTTTGATTAATGAAGGAGCTAATACTGATCGAATTAAGGAAACAGCGGTAGAAGAGGGCATGATTACGATCCTGGCCTACAGTCTCAATCTGGTCAAAGAAGGTCATACGACTCTCGAAGAAGTAGAGCGGGTCACCTTCACTGATTCGGGTCTGGAAGCAGAATTAAAAGCTAAACGCAAAAGCGGCTTGACCTGTCGCACCTGTAGCGCCGAATTGCAGCCTGAGTGGCTAGATTGCCCTTACTGTATGACTCCTCGCTTTTAGAATCACCAAACAATCAATGAGAAGACAATTAAAAAATTCGATGAGGAATAAGTTATGGATTTGATGATTGAAGATATGATGGAGCAGCTCGTTGAGATGGGTGGCTCTGATATGCATATCCAGGCTGGCGCTCCCATCTATTTCCGGATTAGCGGCAAGCTCACTCCCATTGGCGATGATTTGAGTCCTCAGGAATGCCAGAGATTAATTTTCAGCATGCTCAATAACAATCAGCGCAAAGAATTGGAGCAGCACTGGGAATTAGATTGCTCTTACGGGGTTAAAGGTCTGGCGCGATTTCGAGTCAACGTTTATAAAGAACGTGGTTGCTATGCTGCCTGTCTGCGAGCCTTATCTTCTAAAATTCCTAATTTCGATCAGCTTGGCTTGCCAGATGTAATTAGAAGAACTACAGAAAGACCGAGAGGTTTAGTACTAGTTACTGGCCCCACAGGTTCAGGAAAAACAACGACTCTGGCTGCAATGCTGGATTTAATTAACCGCAGTCGGGGAGAACATATTCTGACCGTAGAAGATCCGATTGAATACGTGTTCGATAACGAAAAAAGTCTATTTCATCAGCGCCAGAAAGGAGAAGACACTAAAAGTTTTGCTAATGCCTTAAAAGCCGCCTTGCGAGAAGATCCAGACATCATTCTCGTCGGGGAGATGCGAGATTTAGAAACAATTTCCCTAGCTATTTCCGCCGCCGAAACGGGTCACTTAGTATTTGGCACGCTCCACACTAACTCAGCTTCAGGTACGGTAGACCGGATTATCGACGTTTTCCCCGCTGGTCAACAGGCACAAATCCGCGCTATGCTCTCGAACTCTCTAATCGCAGTATTTAGTCAAACTCTGGTTAAAAAGAAAAATCCCAAGCCCGGTGAATTTGGTCGAGTCATGGCTCAAGAAATCATGATGGTAACACCGGCGATCGCTAACTTAATCCGTGAAGGTAAAGCCGCTCAGGTATATTCGGCAATTCAAACTGGAGCCAAAATGGACATGCAGACCATGGAACAGGCTCTAGCGAACCTGGTCAAAAAAGGCATTATCTCCATGGAAGAAGGAATGTCTAAGAGTTCTCGACCAGATGAACTACAGCGACTGGCGGGTGCTGCTGCGGGCATGGGTATGGCAGCTAACGCTAATGGAAAAGTGGGAGCAAAACGCCGTTAATTTGAGTTTGTCCGAGCTTTTTTGATTACTAACCAAATATATTCAGATTATCTATGTCTACCTATACAGCAAAAGTAAAAGACAACAAGGGTAAAGTCTTTAAGGAGAAAATTGAGGCTGCTTCTGCCGAACAAGCCCGCCTGGATCTAAAAAATAGATACGTCGCCGTTGGTAAAGTCAGCAAGTCGTTAGAATTAGATTTGTCCCAGCTAGAGTTAGCCATGGCGAAAGTGACGGTCAAGGACAAGGCCGTATTTTCCCGACAGTTTTCCGTAATGGTAAATGCCGGCGTGGCAATCGTTCGGGCACTGGGTATCTTAGCTGATCAAGCCCCCAACCCCAAACTCAAAAGGGCATTGCTAGGGATTAGTGCCGAAGTTCAGCAGGGTACAAGTTTATCGGAATCGATGAAAGAGTATCCCGAATGCTTTAACGACCTCTATGTTTATATGGTTGAAGCTGGGGAAGCCGGTGGAGTACTCGATGACGTACTGATGCGTCTGTCACGGCTGTTAGAAGACATGGCTAAGCTGCAAAACCAGATTAAATCGGCAATGGCTTATCCGACGGCGGTGGGTATTTTTGCCCTTCTGGCTTTCTTGGGTATGACTATCTTCCTCATTCCCGTGTTTGCCGGTATTTTTGATCAGCTAGGCGGCGAATTACCTGCCTTAACCAAGTTTATGGTCTGGCTGAGCGGACTGTTAAGAAGTTGGAGAGTTCTTATTCCAATCGCTGGCTTTATGGTGTTCGGCTTTATATTTCGTGCCTACTATAAAACTCCCGTTGGCAGACTGCAAATTGATGGCTTTATGTTAAAAATGCCTATTTTTGGCGACTTGAACGAAAAGGTTGCTGTAGCTCGCTTTTGCCGGGTATTTGGAACTCTAACTCGTTCGGGGGTACCGGTCTTACAGTGTTTTGACATCGTTTGTAACACCATTGGCAATCAGGTAATTATCAACGCCGTGATGGGAGCTAAAGCCGATATCCAGCAGGGTGGCATGATTTCTCTGGCAATTCAAAAGGAAAATGTGTTTCCGCCTCTAGCAATTCAAATGATTAGTATCGGGGAAGAAACAGGAGAACTAGACGGCATGATGGAGAAGGTAGCAGATTTCTATGAGGATGAAGTAGAACAAGCAGTAAAAGCTTTGACTAGCTTAATCGAGCCTCTGATGATGGTCGGAATTGCGGTGATGGTCGGTACGATTCTCTTATCGATGTATTTACCGATGTTCGCAATCTTCGATCAAATTGGTTAAATCAGGAGCGATCGCATGACATCAGTGAAAAAGTCAGATTACGAGACTCTACTAGCAGAATATAGTACCCGTAGTGGGGCGATCGCTTTACTCAAGCAACATCGTCCCTATCTAGAGGCATTACCCAGTATTCGTCGTCCCGAACAGAGTTTAATCACCATTCCCCTGCCCGTAGTTCGCATCCGCCGCCCTGAATTAAATGCTCTAGAACTTGTGCCCACTAAAACTCCTCGTGTTGCTACTCCCCTCCCCTGTGATTTAGGGATTTTAATGTGCGATCCGGAATGGAAAATTAAGCTTGGGGCAGAAATAATTGTATTTATCCATCGTCCGGAAGAGGATTTTTCCGACTTGATTAATCGTTGGCGTGGGACTCAAGTTTATCTTGACCGCGATTATGAATGGTTAATGCCCCCCAGCGAAAAGCATATGGTTAGTGAAGCCGCAGAATCAATCAATCCCCTGTTTGTTCTCTTTCCTGGAACTAATCGGCGAATCGAACAAGGTTTGGCCGGTGCGGGTTTTCCTTATATTGTGCAATCGCTTAATTTTGCCTCAGAAGCATCCAGCGACATAGCTTTTGCCGATTTAGACTGAAGGAATTGAAATCTGAAATAACCTCAAATAATAAAATGAGACGAGAATCTGTAGTAGTACAAGTTCCGCCTCATATTTTTTTGTCCGCTTTAATGTTTGCGAGTCGTGAACTAACGTGAGTTCATTTCGCTCAATCTATCTAATGATTATTTAGTGAGGGTAGTCTCCAGTACGAGCATTCTGATCCGAACGGGGCTGAATCACTCCATAACCGCCATGATTGCGGCTATAAATTACATTAATTTCATTAGTTTCGCTGTTGTGGAACATGTAGAAATCGTGGTCTACAAGCTGAAGCTGTTCTAAGGCTTTTTCTGCCGTCATTGGTGGCATGGCAAAATACTTGCTTCTAACTACTTTTGCTGGTAGTTCGGCATGGCGATCATTGGGAAAATCGTCAATTTCAATTAATTCTTCACTTTCTGCCATTTCTTCTTGCCTGATATGAGCATGAGCGTGCTTGGCTAGATGTTTTTCTTTGTACTTACGGAGTTGGCGAGCAATCTTATCTGCCACCATATCAATACTGGCGTAGAGGTTTTCACTCCCTTCTTGGGCGCGAATGACCGTTCCGTTAGCGAATACTGTTACCTCTGCTTTATGTTTTCTTTCAATCCGAGAATTGCGTGCTACAGAAAGATGAACGTCTACCTTCCCAGTTATGTTTTGAAAATGTTTTACTGCTTTTTCTAACTTCTGTTCTACGTAATCATGAATCGATTCTGTGACTGCAATGTTATTTCCTTGGATCAAAAGCTTCATACTTGCTACTCCATAATATACAGTTTCAAAGCTAATAGTAAAACAAAATTTAGCTAATAAATTGTGATTAGATATACGAATTATCTTAAAATCAAAAGTTAGTTATTACCTTTAATTATAAAAGTGCTAAACTTAGCACTGAACTTAAAAGTTAACTTACTAGATTCATAAGATTACTTAGGTAACATCAGCATGGTTAACACAATATGCTTGGTACCTATAAGATGCACAAAAGTATGCTGTTGTTATTCTTCTCCTCTAAAGGAAAAGATATCAATGCATTTCGGCATGAGATTCGCTTTAATCGGGTAAACACCACCAAGATTTAGCTCTGCACTTGCTATGGTTTGCAGTTAGAATTTACCCAGACAATTTCTTTAGGCAATTACATTTTCTATAGCTTTATAGCTACAAGACTAACACTTCGTATCTTGAATCACATCAGATTTCTCATTATTTTCATGTTACGTTACATTGATTGACATTTATCGAGACAGCTTGTAATTATGCGATCAAATAAGAGATATTGTCGGTTAAACAATCTGGCAGTAATTAGTTATGCTCGTGCCTGGGAATATCAGCGATCGCTTGTAGACGAAAGAATTAATAATCCAGATTTAAATGATGTTTTGATTCTATTGGAACATCCAGCAGTTTATACTTTAGGTACGGGTTCGAGCTTGGATTTTCTTAATTTCGAGCCGCAAAATTCTGATTTTGAAATTTACCGTACGGAAAGAGGTGGTGAAGTTACCTATCACTGTCCTGGTCAACTAGTGGGCTATCCGATTATCAACTTACGTAACTATCAAACAGATCTGCACTGGTACTTAAGACAGTTAGAAGCAGTTATTATCAACACCGTAGGTGAATATGGCCTCAACGCCTATCGAATGCCCGAATTTACCGGGGTATGGTTGGAAGGCAAGAAAATAGCGGCAATTGGGATTAAGGTACGTCGCTGGATTACTATGCATGGTTTTGCCTTAAATGTCTGTCCCGACATGAGTGGGTTTAAGCAAATTGTTCCCTGTGGCATTGCTGATAAGCCAGTTGGTAGTCTACAAGAATTTATTCCTAATCTGACCATCGAACGGGTACGGCAAGATATTGCCAGATCTTTTGCTACGGTATTTCGAGTAGAGTTAATCGAACAGAGTGCAATCAAGCGCCTTCAATAATTCTGTCTTCGTGTGTTATTAACCAATGAATCAATCTTCTCTCCAACCAATCAGTAACTATAGCTGGCAAAATATCCGTCTCATCGCTACCGATATGGATGGCACGCTGACGAAGAAAGAAATGTTCGATGCCGAACTATTGCAGATTCTAACCGAACTAGCCGAGGCAGGGATAGATGTTTTGATTACCACCGGCAGATCGGCAGGATGGGTACAGGCGATCGCCACATATTTACCGGTCGTGGGAGTTATGGCAGAAAATGGTGGTTTGCTGTATTGGAACCATCATCCTCAACCCCACGTTATGGGAGAATTAGATATCACCAAGCATCGTCAAGAATTACATAAAGTTTTTAAGCTACTTCAGGCTCAATTTCCCCAGCTAAAAGAGTCGCAAGATAATCGTTTTCGTCTTACCGATTGGACATTTGACGTCGATAATATCGGTCCCGATGAGCTAGTACAAATAGATCGCCTCTGTCAGTCGGCGGGTTATGGGTTTACCTACAGTACAATTCAGTGCCATATCAAACCGACATATCAAGATAAAGCTTATGGTTTAACCCAGATAATACCTCAATATTTTGACAATTTACAGCCCGCAGAGATGGTAACTATTGGCGACAGTCCTAACGATGAATCGATGTTTAATCAGGCTAAGTTTCCCCTATCGGTGGGAGTGGCTAACGTTGTTAAATATGGCGATCTCCTCCAGTACTTACCCTCTTATGTAACAAGCAAGTCTGAAGGAGAAGGATTTTACGAG
>JBCBIN010000145.1:0-8310 GCA_038524555.1 Cyanobacteria bacterium J06623_7
TAATTAACTGATAGGTCAGAAATTTTAATGAATTGCCGCTTGTAAAGCAATCGGTTAGTAATAATTATAAACCTTCCATAATGTACGCACATTTTAGTTTGATAAAAATCAAATCTATATACAAATCAAAATAATAGATTTAAATATATCTATGCGTTTAAATCTATGGGTAATTATCGATTTACATTAATTTTTCAAGCAGCTAAAGTTTAAAAATCAAAAGTTCATTTACTTGAATCTTAATAAAAGGTTCGAGGTTAATAAAGAACTAGTAAATAATTTTTTATAGCAGATAGCTGTTATTTGGTTATGGCGATCTTAAATCAAGCAAGTATTCTGATAGTTGAAGACGAATTATTAATAGCAAAAAATACGGCAAAAAAACTTGGTAAATTAGGCTATGACACGATAAAAATTGTATCCAGCGGTCAAGCAGCCCTCGATTTTGTTCGAGACTGTCAGCCAAATTTGGTGTTAATGGATATTGCTATTAAGGGAGATATGGACGGTATAGAGACAGCGTCTCGCATCAGAGAAATGCTCGATGTGCCAATCATTTTTATGACGGCTTATGCTAATGATGAAATTATCGAGCGGGCATCGGCAACCGGTTGTTACGGCTATTTAATCAAGCCCTATCGAGAAAAAGAGCTACAGGCAACGATTAAAATTGCTCTAAGTAAACATTCAGAACAATCGGAGGTGCATCAGGCTTTACAGTCTTCTCTTGAAAATAATTCGGCTCTCCATGACGATATTTATCGCGATAATCTCACCGGACTTCCCAGTAAACTTTTTCTCAGAGATTTGTACGATAATTTATTGCCGCTAATTGCCGACTCTGCCGAAGAACAAAGTTATAGTTCTGTGGGCTTAGAAGGAGACGATCTTGCACCTGGCGCAAAATTGAAATTAATCGGCGTGTTTAATATTTGCTTGGACCGCCTGAACAAAATTCAAAATTTTCTGACTCGAGAGGAACAAGATTATTTAATTCGGGAGATTGCCGAGCGCATAAATAGCTGTGTGGAAAGCTTTGTCGGTCGTGGTTCCACGGTGTATTTAAAGCCCGATAACTTTGTCATTTTGTTAGCTGTCGATGAACGTCTCACCGCCAACAAATACGGACAGTCGCTGCTTAATACTCTGACCCAAAATTTCGTGATTGGTGACCGGGAAATATATTTATCGCCAACCATTGGGATTGCTTTTTGCCCGAGCGACAGCAAAGATATTAGCGAATTACTAGACCAGGGATATAAAGCGATCGAGTATGCCCGCAAAAATGGTGGAAATCGCTGTCAGACATTTACTTTTGCCTTTAATATTAAGCGCAATAAAGCCAGTGATGCTTTACGTTTGGAGTCCGATCTACATCGCGCTTTAGAACGAAAAGAATTAGAGGTATTTTATCAACCGAAGCTCGACCTTAAAACTAATCGGATTGTGGGATCAGAAGCATTAGTACGCTGGAATCACCCCAAGATGGGTCGGATTAGCCCCGAAAAATTTATTCCTCTGGCAGAAGATATTGGCTTGATTAAACCAATTGGCGAATGGGTCTTAACGACGGCTTGTCGCCAAATGCAGACGTGGCTGGATGCTGGTTTAGAGAATTATCGGATTAGCGTCAATCTGTCGGGTTCACAGTTCAGACAGTCAGAGCTATTTCATCAAATAACCCAGATTTTGTTTGAGACATCCTTAGAGCCACAGTTTCTCGAACTGGAATTAACCGAAACAATCTTACTAGAAAATGTGAAGCACAACGTTCACAAATTAAACCTCCTGAAAAATTTAGGTATCAAAATATCTCTAGATGATTTTGGTACTGGCTATTCTTCTTTAGGCTATCTACAGCAGTTTCCGTTCGATGCCTTGAAAATAGATGCCTGTTTCGTTCGCAACATCGAAAAAGATCGGATTAACTCGGTGATTACAAAGGCAGTGATTGATATGGCACATCAACTAAACTTACAGGTTGTTGCTGAAGGGGTAGAAACTCAGGGGGAGCTAGATTTTCTTAAGTCCATCAACTGCGACATGATGCAAGGATTCTGGTTTAGCCGACCTCTATCTAGCTGGGAATTTTATAAATTGGCTTGGGAAAATATGGACTCAGCCAACAAAATTGCCGTTTTTTAGGCAGTAGAAAACTGACGAGGCAAACCTGAAGAACAAGATTATCTTTTTTTGTTATCTTTCTCTGTACTTTTTGGTCGAGCTTGCTGGCAGACGGTGAAAATGAATTCATTTCCTAACTATGAGTTAATTGAAAAAATCTATCAAGATTCTCGATCGCAACTAAGTAGAGCCGTCTTTAAATTAGACGGCACTGAGGTTTTACTCAAAACAATTAGCCCTCACTGGGAACAAGATTGTGCTCGGAAATGGCTCCAGGATGAACTGAAGCTCTTAAATTGTCTCAATGCCAAAAATATTATCAAGGTAGATCGAGAGAAAACGAGTGTAGATCGACTAATGCTGATTTTGGAAGATTTTCCCGGTCAGAATTTTGCCCAATTTTTAGCCGAGCAAATTATCTCCGTATCGGCTTTTTTAACTATTGCGATTCAGCTAGCTACGGCGCTAGAGGAAATGCAGCGACAGGAAATAATTCATGGCAATATTCAACCCAACTGTATTGCGATCAATCCGCAAAATCTCAAGTTAAAAATTATCGATTTTTGCTCGGCAACCAGCTTAACCTCCAAGAACTCGGTTCTGCCTCGAAAACTGACCGAGTTGGACATTGCCTACATTGCCCCGGAACAGACGGGACGCATGAACGTGCCCCTAGATTGCCGTACCGACTTTTATGCCTTGGGCATACTGTTATATCGGTCGATTACAGGGGTCTTGCCCTATGATGCCAAAGATTCTTTAGAACTAATTCACTATCACTTAGCCCAACAGCCCCTCGCTCCCTGTTATAGAAATGCGTCTGTTCCCCCCATAATTTCTTCAATTGTGATGAAGTTGTTGGCTAAAAACCCTGATGACCGATATCAAAGTGCGACGGCGATGAAGGCCGATTTACAAAATTGCCAGGCACAGTATACCGAACGCGGTATTGTCGAATCATTTGAGCTGGGTATCCTCGACTCCTGTAGTAAATTTATAATTCCCGACAAGCTTTATGGACGGTCGGCGGCATTTGCAGAAACTGCCGAATCCATAGCCAAGATTAACTTCGAGGCACCGCGAATGCTATTGCTCAGAGGTTCTGCAGGCATGGGAAAAACGGCGTTAATCGAGAGGGTAGTGCCGACCATTATTGGCAAACGCGGCTGTTTTATTACCGGTCGGTTTGAGTCCTCGGATAGTCCTGTTCCCTATCAAGCCATAACTCAGGCTTTAGGAGAGTTAATTCGAGGACTACTCAAAGAAGCATCAACTTCTCGTCAGGATTGGCGACAAAAAATTCAGCAGGCGATCGCCAGTAACGGCAAGGTAATTACGGATATCCTGCCTGAGTTAGAGTTAATTGTTGGTTCTCAGCCAGATTTAGCTCTAGTTTCGGCTTTAGAACGGCAAAATCGTTTTAATACGACCTTCATCAAATTTTTGCGCGTATTTGCTCAACCAGAATCGCCTCTAATTTTATTTATCGACAACTTACAGTGGGCTGATTCTGCCTCCTTAAATTTAATTGAGCTATTGCTTGATGGTTTAGCAGATCGACACTTATTAATTATCGGTGCATATCGTCAGGAACAAATTGGTAAAGACCATCCCTTCCAGCAAACTCTGGTAAGCCTTACCGCCAAGGTGCCCATAGATCGCATTGTCCTGCAACCTCTAAGCATCGAGGAAATTAATAGTTTGTTGGTGGATACATTCTATTGCAATCCGAAGCGTTCTCTGGCTTTGGCGCAATTACTGCTGGGACGAACCCACGGCAATCCCTTTTTTATTGCCCGGCTACTAGAAACTTTTTATCGAGAGAAACTAATTTCCTTCAATTCTCAAACCCTAAGCTGGGAATGGTGTATTGATGAAATTCGCACCACGGCAATTCCCAATTGTGACGTTTTAGAATTGGTGGGCAAAAACTTTAGTCAGCTTACCCCTGTCTGTCAGCAGCTATTAAAGTTAGCCGCCTGTATTGGCAATCAATTTGACCTGCTAGAGTTAACTGAGCTGTGGCATCAGATTGCCCCCAAACGTGAGCTTCATTCTCCTCAGCAAGCGAGGGAGACAATCGCCAATATTCTTGATGAAGCCCTTCTGGCAGGAATTATTATTTTTGAGGATCGTTCGTCTACTCGCTCCTATCAATTTTTACACCATCACGTCAACCAAGCTATCTATTCCTCGATCGCTGAAAGAGAGTTGAGCGAGATACATTTAGTTATTGGCAAGTTTTATTTGCAAACTAATTACAATAAAGTCGAACTCAAGATTTTTGAGATCGTTCATCATTTAAATATTGCTGGGATTAGTTCTCCACCGGCTTTAGATCTAGACCGTCTAGTGCAATTAAATTTGACTGCCAGTCACAAAGCTAAAGCTGCTAATGCCTACGAAGTTGCCGCTAACTATGCTGATGCCGCCCTTAAACTGCTGCCTAACTCTACCTGGCAGGAAAACTACCCTCTAATCTTACGTGCCTATCAAGAAGCAATTGAGGTGCAATATCTACAGGGAGATTTTAGCTCTGCCGAACGGCTATGCAATATTGTTTTGAAGCGGGTGACTACAGTTTTAGATCGAGTCTCAGTCTGCAAGATCGAGGTTAAGACTCATATCGCCCAAAATCAAATGCAGTCAGCGGTAGAGATTGGTTTGCAGATACTGGAATTGCTAGATATTCGTTTAGCTGATCGTGCTACCAGCAGCTTTATTGCCGATACCTATTCTACCCCCGACAGCCGACAGCTAGAATTTTGGCGTAACCTAAAACCGATGGAAGATCCGGCTCTGCTTACCGCCATGGAAACGATCGCCATTATCATTCCTCCAACTTATATCACTCAACCGCAACTACTACCGGTGCTGGTGGAAAAAGCGATCTACCTCAGCCAACAATACGGTAACTGTCCCTTTTCTGCCTATGCTTATGCTTTCTATGGACTGCTATTGTGTGCCGCTGGAAAAATTGAAGCAGGATATCAAGTGGGAATATTAGCCCTAGAGCTACAGCAAAAGTTTGCTGCTCCAGAGATTAAATCTAAGGTTAGTTTCTTATTTAATAATATGATTTGTCACTGGCAAGAGTCGGCCATTGCTACTCTTGATGGCTTTCTTGCCGGTATTAAAGATGGTGTTGAAGTCGGCGATATCGAACATGCTTGCTTTCATGGCATGCGCTACTGTGCCCACCTGTTTTATGTTGGGGAACCCCTCTCTACCGCTGGTGAAAAATCTCTAGAGCAGATTGAATTTATCGCTCGCTGCAAACAAGATTTTCAGCTCAATTATGCTCGCATGTGGCATCAGCTAAATCTCAACCTCAGAGGCAAGGCAGAAAACGAATTTTTATTGATTGGCAACAGTTTTGATGAAGCCAAATTTATGGCTCTGTGGCAAGAGAACAACAGCACCATGTCTCTATTCTCTTTCTATTTAATCAAGCTAATTTTATTCTATCTGTTAGGAGACTACGAACGAGCAATTGATTATGGTCGTCAGGGCAAACAGTACCTGGAAGCTGCCATAGGTTTGATTGGCTTTGGTGTCTATCATTTTTACTATGCTTTAGCAATGCTGGCTACTTGCGATCAAGCAGACAACAAATCTCAATATTTTGCCGAGATCTTAGCTTGTCAAACCAAAATTAGTCACTGGTCGAATCATGCTCCGGCTAACTATTGTCACAGACAAGAATTAATTACGGCGGAGATTGCCAAAATTTCGGGTGAATCAGAACGAGCGGCAGAACATTACGATCTAGCTATTATTGCCGCAGAGCGATCGGGTTATCTACATGAATCAGCATTGGCAGAAGAACGAACCAGTGAATTTTATCGTTCCCGAGGCAAAAATAGAATAGCTAACTACTATTTAAACGATGCCTATCAAAGCTATCGTCGCTGGGAAGCTTGGGCTAAAGTCCAACAGCTTGAATCGGTATATCCCCAACTACTAGATACAGCTGCTGGAGGAGGAATCGGTAAAAATAGTAATATGTTGTCAGCAACGAAGCCAAACGGCTATAAATCTGTCTCTGACTTGGGTAATCTAGATTTATTCTCAATTATCAAAGCATCTCAGGCAATATCTTCAGAAATAATTCTCGATCATCTGCTGTCAAAAATGATGGCAATTGTGATGGAAAATGCGGGAGCACAAAAAAGTACTCTGCTGCTTCAGCAAAATTCCCAGTGGGTTGTCGCCGCTGCCGCCGTGATGGAGCGATCGCAAACGGTCAGCTTGCCCTATGTCCCCATTAGCGAATATCAAAATCTGCCCCATTCAATTATTAATTACGTTCAAAGTACCCAAGAAACCGTAATGCTAGCCCGGGCGAATCAGTCGGGAATGTTTGTTGACGATCGCTATATAATTGAGCATCAGCCAAAATCTGTACTCTGTTGCCCAATGAGCTGCCAAAATAAGCTACAGGGTATTATTTACCTCGAAAACAGTTCAATTGAGGGGGCATTTACGGCTCAAAAACTGAGCGTTTTACAGGCACTGCTATCTCAAGTATCTATTTCTATTGTCAATGCACGACTCTACAAGGATCTCGAAGAACATGCTTCGGTACAAAAATCTTTAAAACAGAAAGAAATACTGCTAAAAGAGATTCATCATCGAGTCAAAAACAATCTGTTTGTAGTTTCCAGTCTGCTCGATTTCCAAAGTAACTATGTTGAAGATCCAGAGGTTCTCAAGCTGCTAGAAAACTGCCAAAATCGGATCACCGCTATGGCAATGGTTCATCAGCATCTTTATGGAAATAGTGAACTCGACACCATTAACTTTGCCCAATATATTGAATCTCTTCTTGATAATTTGGCGTACTCTCTGGGTAGCCAGGAAAGAAACATTAATCTGATTCTCGATCTCGAACCTATAGAACTAAATATCGAAAGTGCCAATCCCTGTGGTCTAATCGTGAACGAATTGGTTTCTAATGCTCTGGAGCATGGTTTTAGTGATCGCGATCGCGGTAATATCTGGCTAAAGCTCAAACATAACGTGGATGAGCAAATTGTCTTGACAATTGAAGATGATGGAGTCGGTTTTAAACCGGGTAAAAATCTTCAAAACAGTGAGTCGCTGGGCTTAGAGCTAGTCTGTACTCTGGTCGATCAAATAGATGGTCAGATTGAGCTAGACAATTCGTCCGGAACCAAAATTGAAATTGTTTTTAACGAGTTAGACTACCAAAGTCGAATCTAAAGTCAAATTTAAATGGAGTTAACTTAAAACGGGGTAAGCTCAGATAGCTTACCCCGGTTACGCTTAGCCTAGAAATAGCTGCGTTTTGCTTCAGACTGGTTGCAAAGCTAATTCCTCAGAGGATGAGGCATAATTTGGCTTTAGCTGTTGTTCTAAGGGTTGAGTAGCTCGATAATTTTGGGCATAGTTGAGTAGTTCATGAGTCCATTGAGTAAATAACTCAAATACCCGCTCGACTAAATAGGCACAGTGTTCTCTCTGCTGTTCTGGTATTTGAATATTCCGCATAAATTCCCTAGCGCCTTGAGAATTAGTATTATGTTCGTGTTCGGCATCACAGTGACTACTGCCAAAATAGTCATACTCTTGGTGAGTCATTAACTTTAGTTCTTCTGATACCAGCTTGGTATTTGACAACAGAACATCGGCAGTTGATTCCATTGCCTCCATAATAATCAGTCTTTCTATTGCCGTCGCATCGATAATTAGACTGTGTAATTCGTGGGTTATTAGACGCGATACTTTGGTTTGCTCACTCCATAAAAAGGCGATCGCACTATTGAAAGATAGGGAACCATTAAATCCTAGCTTGGCTAAATCGCTGACAAACCACTGCCAGTGAAAATCATCTTCATAGGTGTGCCGATTCAGAATTATTTGTACTTTATCGTTACTGGGTTCTTGGCGTAGGGAATATTTGCATAGATCAGAAAACCCCATAATAAAAGGAGTCGCACAGGGAGCAAAAGCTAATCTTTTTGATGGTTCAATTGTCGTATCATTGAGAAATTCAAATAAGGGTAGCCGTGCATATATCTGTTGCTTATTTTCAATTAGAGCCAAAATATTTTTCATGATTTATACTTCTTCGTGGGATGATTTTTAGAGCTAGTTTCAAAATAATCTATGGTATATTGCCCTGATAAAACAAAGAGCAATAGCATATTTAATAGACAGGCT
>JBCBIN010000146.1:0-8217 GCA_038524555.1 Cyanobacteria bacterium J06623_7
AAATTAAATAGCTCTCCGGTCGCTATTTAATTTCATCTAAATTAATCTATTTATGTTATTCTCAATAATGAGAGAAACGATAAGATCTGGTAAAGATTCTCGACAAGCGATCGCACTAAGCGCCGATTGCTGGCTCAGCGGAACTTAAGTTGAGTCTAGAGTCAATTTGCAACCAGAAGCAGCAGTATTTAGCTGTCCAAAATATATTTGTTTTCTAGGCGCATTTTCTAGAAATAGGCTGTATGGGCATTGCAGCCAAATAAAGGGAAGTATAAATCCACCTGAATTAAAACTGTAGGGAGCGGTGATTGGCGAGCCATAACTGATCGCAACTTTTTTTTATTCGGCGGCTATTTTTCCCTACAGTTAACCTCGTTTGCTTGAGGGTGCTAGAAAATCGGCGATCTCGATTTATTTAATCAAAGTTACTTGTCTTAGCTCCAGTCATAAGCTCCAGGCTTTGGGCTGCAAATTTGCCTAGAAAAACACACACCTAAGCTAATTTAACTAAATTTTTTTAACTATGAATTCGATTGGTCTACCCCCGATTATTTTACTATTAGCGATCGCTTACCTCACAATTATCTACGGCCTACTTAAGATAGTGGAACAGCCCGTTCAGAGAAACATTTCGCCGCTTGAGTCGAATCTAGATAGAGATCGGGGTATGGAAGCTTCGCGAGTAAATCAATAAGGTATTGCACTACCTATTCGCCAAAATTTAAAGTCGCTAACTCCGAGATAAGCTGTTGCTTGACTTTAATTTGCTGTACTCGGGGATAGTAACCCAACCACTGTTGGGATAGATCGGCAAACTGTTGGGGAGAACCCGTAACAAAGAATTCTGTTGGCAGAGAAAACTCGTGATTGCGTAATCCTAAGAGCGCCAGTTCTCGATCTGCCGCCTCGACAATATACTCAGCGGGATCAATCGTACGCACCGAAGCCGGTAGCAGAGCTTGGATTGTCTGTTCTAGATGACGGTAGTGAGTACAGCCGTAAACTAAAGTATCGATGTTTTGTTCTAGTAGGGGCGCTAGATATTGCTGGGCCACGCGTTTTGTCTCTGCAGTATGTAGCTGATTCTGTTCGATCAGGCTCACAAACTGAGGGCATGCCATTTCCCAAACTAGAGCCTGGGGGTTAATCTCTTGTATAGCCTGGCGATAAGCATGGCTTTTCGCTGTAGCTGCAGTAGAAATGACGCCAATGCGTTGACCTTGCTCTACCGCTGCCTTAGCCCCCGACAGAACTACACCGAGAATAGGTAGATCGTATTCGTGTCGCACGGTTTCCAAAGCCAAGGCCGAACTAGTATTACAGGCCATGATAATCATTTTGACATTCTGGCCACACATCCAATCTAAGATTTCTCTCACATAAAGCAAAATTTCTGCTGGAGTTTTGGTGCCATAGGGGAGACGGGCAGAATCGGCAACGTAGAGCAGAGATTCAGTTGGCATCTGGCGATACATTTCGCGCACAACTGTCAAGCCACCTACTCCGCTGTCGAACAAGCCAATACGCTGATGTGAGTTTTTCATCGTTAAGTTGGAAAATTGGATAAAAGTTAAATGTCAAATAGCTGATTTCGTTGCCGAACAGACCGAATAATGAATGTCGTAGTACAAATACTTATAGATTATTCTGTTTAATATACTCCACAATTCCCCTAGCGATCTCTTCTGCCATGCGACGACGATGATTAGGGTCTTTTAGACGAGAGGAGTCAATTGCCCCGGTTAAAAACCCTACTTCCACCAGTACAGCGGGCATAGTCGAATGTCTGAGGACATAAAATCTGGCTCTTCTGATACCGCGATTATCAATTTCTACTCCATTTAAAATACTCCAGTGAATTATTTCTGCCAAACGGCGACCGCTTTTGTAGTAGTAAGTCTCTAGACCGTTGACATCCGGACGACTGAGGTTGATTGCATTGGCATGAATGCTCACAAACAAATCCGCATCGATTTTATTCGCTAGGTCGGTTCTACCTTGAAGACTGATAAAATTATCGGTGTCTCGGGTCATAATCACGTCAATTTCCTGTTTTCTCAAGATTTCCGCTACATCGAGAGAAATAGGCAGAACCACGTCCTTTTCGCGAAAGCCGCCAATTCCAATCGTACCGGGATCTTTACCCCCATGACCGGGGTCGATAACGACTCTAGGGCGATCGTCCGACAGATCTGGCATAGGAGCGAGAGGACGCCCCTTAGGAACTTTGCCAAAGGCAGGAGGCAATAGTGGTGCATCACTTTCTGGTAAGGGAGCAACTCCTACCTCAATTGGGAGGGCAATTTTTGACTCATCGGTATCGAGCTTACCTAGGCGATATCTCAATCTGGTGGTAATCTCTAAAATTACCCGAGCATCTTCCTGCCGTACTTTTAGTTCGGAAATAGGGCTACCGGCCTTTAGCTGTGGCCCTTGAAAATCTTCGGCTAGTTCGGCATTATCAATTATGACCTGGTAAATACCGTTACTTTTACGGGATGCTACCGCCGATAGTTTGCTGTCGGCATGAATAATTAACTCGGTGTCATTATCTACCAGCTCGATTTCTTTGATCGGAATAAATTCTGCACTATCGTTATTCCCCTCGGTGGTGGAATCTGCTGTCGCTGTCGTTGTTTGAGGAGAGTTGGGCAATTTGCCCTTAGGTACTAACAGCAGTCCCCTAATGCGGCTAAAGGTAGCTAACCAGTCAGGGCTTGATTCCGTTACCTCCATGCTGACTAGTGCTTCGTCATCTGCCGTTTGGGCAAAATCGAGGGCGGCGACGCCATATTGATTAACTGCTACCGAGCGATCAATTAAGTCTTCAGGAAGGGTAATTCCCGCTAGATAAAAATCAATACGATCGCCATTGCGTTCAGAATCGATCTCGATCTGACGATTACCGTCTATATCGATAAAAAAGCCATTGCGGGTGGCTCTGACGTGAGGCGAACTAGTCAGAGCCTGATCCGTAGCTACGTCTTCTAGTCCGGGCAGAGTTCCGGGTAAATCAACCTCGGGTAATTCCAACTGTTCGGGTTCGGCATCCTGACGAGCAACACGATCCACTTTGGGCTGTGGAAGTTCTACCTGCCAATGGGAGGGGGAAATATCGTCAAATTCAATGCGATCGGCATCGAGAGTATAGCCGGGAGCTAACTCGACTACAATTCGGGACTTGCCAGATTCTGGCTGTCCAATGCGAAATCCTCTAATGGGGCCCTGATAAGTTTCTTTGACTGTCTCTCGACCCAAAACCGTTCCCGGCAAGTCAATTACCAATCTGGTCGGGTTGCTCAGTAATTCAGCTTGAGGTTGAACTCCTGCATCGGTTTTAAACACCAAATTATTATCTTCGGGTTCAAACTCCCACGAAACAATTTTTCCAGCCCAAGCAGGGGAACAAAATAGGAAAGCACCTATAAAACTAGATAGTAGCCAGTGAAATCTCACAATTATTGCTCCTCACACGTTAGGTAATTGACGATTGGATCAAAATTAACGAAGTCAGGGTCAGCCCGATCCCTTCGAGATGGGTTTTTCCTAACCAGGGTTGTTGATGATTTTTCCAGTCGGGCAAGAGGAATTCTACCCACTCACCTTGCCAATTACCCCACAGGCGATCGACAGGCAATATACAGCAAAACCGCTGTAACCAGAGCGATGCAGACCCTAAAATATCCTCAGTCAATCCCATTAGAACTTTATAGTACCCATAGTTATAGTCCAATCGATCGAGACGTAAGAAGAAGCAATTTGGTTTCATTAATTACTTGAGGCTAATTGCACACCGAAGTCACAGACGTTTATACGACAAGCTCCGCCTAATTATGTTGTTATTCCCCAACTTTGTCCACTGCTTGGGTGGCTGAACCTGGTTCTTTAAACACTAAACGTAATAAGGGAGGAGCGACAAAAGTGGTAGCAATAACCATGACAATGATGGCAGCTTCTGTTGCTTCAGATAAGGCACCGCTAGCAGAACCAACTCCTGCAAATACCAAACCCACCTCTCCTCGGGGAATCATGCCCACGCCGATCGCTAATTTGTTGATGTCAGGATTGCCAAATATGGTGAATCCCGTGATAACTTTACCCAGGATAGCAACCAAAATTAAAAATGTGGCAATGATTAGTCCTTCCCGATTGCTAGCAACCGTTGGATTGAGTACGCTCAAGTCGGTTTTGGCTCCCACGCAGACAAAAAAGATCGGCACAAAAAAATCGGCAACGGGAACAATCTGTTCTTCTAACTCTTTACGCTTTTCGGTTTCGGCTAAAATCAATCCGGCGGCAAATGCACCCAAAATTCCTTCGAGATTGATGACGGTGGCGATGTAGGACAGGATAAAAGCAAAAACCAAGCCGGTTAATAGCACCTGACCGCGAGTTTTCATCTCATTAACCAACCCGACAATTAGCGGACTGATTAAGCGTCCTACTAAAATTGAACCAATCAAAAATACTGCGGCGCTAATAATAAGATAGACAATGTTGCTAATCTGAATTTCGCCTGTTTTCACCAAGCTGGCAACTACGGCTAAAACAACGATTCCCAAAATATCATCTAGTACCGCCGCCCCAATAATTATTTGACCTTCTTCCGAACTTAGCTGACCCAGTTCTGCCAAAACTTTGGCGGTAATGCCGATACTGGTTGCGGTTAGTGCTGCCCCCGCAAATACTGCCGGGATAACTGGCGTATTGAAAATGTAAATTAGACCCAGGGTACCAGAGACAAAAGGGGCAATGACCCCTACCACCGCGACTATGGCCGCAATCGGCCCAACTCGAATTAATTCTTTGAGATCGGACTCCAGACCAATCTCAAATAGCAAAATAATTACCCCCAGTTCCGACAAGAGGCTGATGACTTCGCTTTGAGAGGCAAACACAGATTGAGCCGCTTCGGGAGTCAATCCAGCGGTGGTTTGCAGCATGCTGATGATTAATGAATCTTCGACGGCACTGCTTTCGGGGAACACCAACAGATGAAAAGCAGAAATACCTACCAGAACCCCCCCCACTAGCTCGCCTAATACGGGAGGAAGATTGATGCGGGAACAAATTTCCCCTCCTAGCTTGCTGGCAAAATAGATAATGACTAAGCTAAGTAGTACCCCGGCTAAGACTAACGTTCCTTCTTCGGCATCTGACTCGGTAGCGGCTTCGGTAGCAGCTAGCAACAATGAATGATTGTTCAGCCACCCAGTCAATAAATAAAAATTGTCGATCATATTCTCGGCTAAAAAATTTTCTCTAATTTATTAGCTTATCGCTATCCCTCCCCATCTGATGTTCACGAAGGGAATAATAGCCAATATGAGGTATGTTCAGTCTTTAGCAGGATGTTATGTAACTTAGTTTATGCACAAAGAAATATAAACTAAACAGTCAAATATTTTAAAGGGGAATTAGTTCGGGAAAATTGAGCAGTAACTGTTCTCCGTCGAGTTCATCCCCCAATCTAGCGGGGGAGAAATGGATTTGAATTGCCCGTAGCTTTTCTTGATAATGCAAATTAATTAACGCTTTAAGTCCGTATTCTAGTGCTTCAACATCGGCAAGACTATTTTCCAAGTCAGAGGATTCCCCCTCAAATGCTACGGTGAGCATCACTACCAGGTTGCGAGTCGCCGGGAGAAATAAAGGCTCGCTATCATCGGTAGATGCGGTTGTTTCGTTGCCGCTTAAATACCGTTGGGCAGAATCGGTAAATAGTTCGTCGATATAGTCTCCGGCTTCTCCTTCATTCCAAACAACATCCCCTTCATTACCAGCCGACTGCCAGTATTGATTCATTTCTAAGAGAGTTTGCGCCACAGAAACTAGACCTTCTCCCAACACTTCTAGATCGCCATCGGCATCAATTGCCTCCCTAGCAACACGGTTTAGCACCCCTAACATGGGAGCGATCTCTGTTCCGGCTAAATGAATAAAAATGCGAGAAACGACAAAACGAGTTTTACCACTAAACTGGGAAATGCGATCGCGCCAGGAAGCCATAGTAATAATTCGGTCAAATACTTAATTAAACTACCATTTTTCTCGTGACCATCTAGATTGTCGCTAAAATTGTGGACGCAGCAAAGGCTTATAGTCTTAACGAGTAGTATATGAAGATTTTATTTTTACATCCTAATTTTCCGGCTCAGTTTCGCCATCTGGCTACAGTTTTGGGTCAAGATAAACAGAACACGGTGGTATATGCCACCAACCGTCCAGAAGGAAATATCGCCGGCGTCAATAAAATCGTTTACGGCAAGTCCCGTACTGCTCGCCCAGAAACCCACCACTACGTTCGACCCTTAGAAAATGCTGTACTGGAAGCTCAGGGAGTCTATCGCGTGGCTCAAAAATTAAAGGAACAGGGGTTTTATCCCGATGTGGTCTACGGTCACTCTGGCTGGGGACCAACGCTGTACATGAAAGATATTTTTCCCCGGGCGACTTTACTCTGCTATTTTGAGTGGTATTACAATGCCTATGGCTCAGATGCTAGCTTCGATCCTGGCGATCCGATTAATGCCGATGATGAAGCGAGAATCCGAACTAAAAATGCACCCATACTACTCGATTTAGTCAGTTGCGATCGCGGTCTATCGCCGACTGCCTGGCAGCGATCTCAGTTTCCACCAGAATTTCAGAGCAAAATTAAGGTACATCACGATGGCATCGATACACAGTATTTTAAGCCCGTTCCTGGAGCTAAATTAAAGCTACCGCGCATTAATCTCGACCTAACTGAAGTAGAGGAAATTATTACCTATGTCGCCCGAGGTATGGAACCCTATCGTGGTTTTCCCCAGCTAATTGAGGCGATCGCTCTAATACAGAAACAACGTCCTAACTGTCATTTTGTCATTGTGGGTAAAAATCGGGTGGCCTATGGTAAAAGTCTCCCTGACGGCAAAACCTATAAAGATGCCATGCTCGAACAAGTCCCCCTAGATTTGAGTCGGGTACACTTTACGGATTTATTACCTTATAACGAATATCTTCAGGTACTACAGGCTTCTTCAGCACACATATACCTAACTCGTCCGTTTGTTCTATCCTGGTCGATGTTGGAGGCGCTGTCAGCAGGGTGTCTGATTGTAGCTTCGGATACCGCCCCCGTCAAGGAAGTCATCGAAGATAATGTTAATGGTTTACTGGTAGATTTCTTTTCGCCTCAGCAAGTGTGCGATCGCGTAATTGAAGCGTTAGAAGACAAGGACAAGATATTGCAAATACGTATCAAAGCCAGAGAAACGATTGTAGAAAAGTATGACTTAGAAAAGTTGCTCCCCCAACACTTACAATGGGTCAAAGATTCAGTCAATTGCCAATAAACTAATGCGGCCGTCAATAAAGAAAAAAACGAAGGGAAGATTAAGAAAACTAGAATTATTTTTTGAAGCTGTAATTTGGAATTTCCGCTTTTTTATCTTAATTCCCGTTGTTTTTAGCCTATTGAGTGCTTTACGCCTACTTGTAATTGGAACCATTGATATTTGGGCTGGTTTGACCATTGCTATTGATGCACAAGATCCCGAGGGTAGTTTAACTATCAAGACGGTTACCTACATTATTGGCGGGGTAGATTACTACTTGATTGGCATCGTGCTGTTAATTTTTGCGTTTGGGATTTATGAACTGTTTATTTCGGAAATAGAAATCAAACATCAAGATGATTCTAGTATTCTCCAAAGTGCTAGTTTGGAAGAACTCAAGGGTAAGCTAGTTAACGTCATCGTGGTGGCATTAATTGTTAGTTTGTTCAAACAAATGCTGACCATAGAAATAGGAAAATTGAGTGATGTCATCTATATCTCTCTGGCAATCTTGCTTATTTCAATTAGCCAGTATCTGCTGCACTTAAGTCATACGAAGACGGTTAAGCGTCATCCCTTGAGAATTGAAGATGATTCTTCTGGCGGTCACTAGCCAATATTACACCCAACTAGATCCAAGGCTGGGAGGCTGGAATCAATTCTCGTTTTCTGTTTTGTTTGATCTCTATTCCCTTGATGCCTCAAACTCCCCTTAAATAAAGTAGGCTCAGAGTATATTCAAGGGTGAGTATGAGACGAAAACGGCTATTTGCTACTTAGCTTATGACCTTCAATCACAAGTTCATTTTCCCGCAGACAACGCAGCCATCCGTGTAGGCGGCGGATAGCATCGCGATTTTTAAGCAATCCGGACTTCTGTTCTTTTTTAGTCAGGCGT
>JBCBIN010000147.1:0-8184 GCA_038524555.1 Cyanobacteria bacterium J06623_7
CACAGCCGAGCTTTATTATCATCACAACCTGTAGCAAGAGTTGTGCCATCTGGGCTAAATGCTACCGACCAGACTTCATGTTCGTGGTCTTCTAAGGAATGAAGGCATCCACCCGTATTTAGATCCCATAGTTTTGCGGTAGAGTCACAGCTACCGCTAGCGAGCAACCGACCATCCGGACTAAAGGCCAGAGACACCACCCAGGCACTATGACCGGTATAGCTACGAATAGGCTGACCGTCTGCTACGCGGCGCAACAAGATATTGCCCTTAGTATCTCCCGCAGCTAAATAAGCTCCATCGGGGCTAAATGCAACCGACCAAACGCCACCAAAGTTTTCCGCAAAGACAGTTTTGGCCAGATCTGCATTTTGAAAATTAACCTGATGTAACTGAGCTGTTCGTAGATCTGCTTGCCAGACCGATAGATTAGAAAAGTCGTAACCAGTTAAATCTGTTCCCAGGTGACACAGCAGGTTGATAATGTTTCCTGCGCCATAGCTGGACTGCGGGGGAGACATGCGCGGTAAAGTTTGTAAAATCTGCGTCAAACACTGTTCGACTTTACTTTTACTGCTATAAACCGACCATAGTTCGTCAATAATAGGCTGAAGAATTAACTTTACCTGGTTCTCTCTTACATAATCTTTGGTTGTTGCTTTGACTAAGGCATGGCGGCACAACAATTGAGGCTGATTGCCAATAATTTCCTGGCTTACCTCTTCTACTAATAAATTAGTCAGGTACTCCATCACTACCGACTGTTGTGTAAAGTTATTGGCATTTTTCTCAATTAAAGAACGTCTCGATAGAGATTCTAGAGCTTCGAGAAACTTTATTGACGATATTTGCCGGACCAAATCTTCTCGTAGTTGAGATTGAGCAACTGGTTCGCGAGCGATCGCAATCCAAAACATAATTTCTTGTTCTAGGGGAGACAATCGGATGAACTGCTCGTCGAGCAAATCGCGAATATCGCCAAAAATCCCCTGCTCCTGAGCCAAAAACTCAGCTACATCCCCCGCAAACAAATCTTTAATCGTCGCCGCTACTACTTTTAATGCCAGAGGATTACCATCATAGCGATCGTTTAATTTATTTAAAGCTGAATTCGAGCCTGTGAGTCCTTTCGCCTGAATTAGCTTCGCTCCCTGTTTTAAACCCCGTAAGCGTAAAGAGCGTACTGGCAAAAAATCACCTTCCAAAACGGCAACTTCCCTCGGTTTCTCTCTCGTGGTTAAAATCAAACAACTATTGTGTTCTGTTGCCCCAATACGGTGAATTAATTCGCCATAACCGCGATCTTCAGGGAGATATTTTCCAGGACGAGTACTGTCCATCAAAGATTCAATATTATCGAAGACAATTAGACATCTCTCTTGACGCAAATATTCGATCAGTCGTGATATTTTATCGCCCAAGCGGCTGGGAAGACTGACTTCTGTTTCTTGACCACGAGAAATAAATTCAATTAGATAAGCGACGGTTTCCGATACCGAAGGAGCATCCCGGAATGACTTCCAAATCACCGCATCAAATTCGGCGCCAACCTGTTGGGCAAGTTTAATCGATAGAGTTGTTTTGCCAATTCCGCCCATTCCTAAGAGGGTAATTAGGCGACAGCGCTCTTTGTGCAACCAACTACTCAGCAACCTAAGTTCGTCGATACGTCCAAAAAAATGCTTGACCGATACTGCCTCTCCCCAGTTTTGGCGGCGCTCTAAACCGGGTTTGGCGTAAAGCTCATCGGCTAGCTGAAGATTGAAAGCTCGATAAAATTTGGCTAGGGAGCGTTTATCAACACCATTTTTGCGATTGAGAATTCGCCTGACCGTATTGACATCTAGCAAGGTTAGCTCGCTAATTTGCTCGTAGGTATATTCTTCGCCATAATTGCTTTTTGCTTCTTTAAGTTGCCTCGCCTCTAACAACTTTTCCCAGCCCGTAGCCGTAAGGATAACGCCACGACTTCGTTTACGCTTAGACTGACTCATGAGTAGTTACCGATCGCTAATATACTTCTCGTTTTTTAAACAGCAACTGATTTAATTCCTAGCCTGGAAGGTAATTTGACTAATATCTCGAACTCATAGTCTGCTTAACCATGAAGATAAGCAATTTAATCCGGAAAACTAGATCTCAAGGCAGGTTTAAATAGCTGTTTGCCCCGGACATAGTTAACTAGAATACATATATTATGCATAGCTTTCGACTCTCCAAGAGTACTCCAGCTTACATTTTTTGACATTTTGTAGCTTAACTTCCTTAACTTCCCTTGTGAAATTAAACCAAAAATAGGAGACTGATTTCTATCAGGAAAGGGTTACAGCGAGCAGCTCAGTCAGAAGTATCTAAAAAGTAACGCCATTCTTATTTTCAGTTTTAGTTGATATATCCCCGTCTATCGGCGATCGCACATCACCGTCAGCAATAAGTGGGTTGAACAACTCTAAAGCCAAGCAAAGTTTTAGAGCTATATAAGAAGGCGAACGACTATAGAGTCGAGCCAGATTGATATCATCACTATCTTTCTTTCTCGATTGTAAATCTAGATATATAGCCAGCTACAACATTAACATTAGCGGCGCATCTTACTCATCAAATATCTTTTAGAGTCTCTAAGAGTATATTGGTTTGGCTCGTTTTGTGCTGCTAGTAAATATCATGTCTCGACGAGTGCCGTATGAGAACTCGATTAACTTTAAATTAACCCCTCAGTTCTTTGAATTATGAATACTCTGAATATGAAGTCTCCAGTATCTAGACCCAAACCAGTCTTAATGACCCCTATCAGACGTTGTGGTAGTCATGCTTTACGTTTGCGGCTCAATGCGACTTCAGATTTTTACTCTCCCTATCCGATGCATATTGTTGATTTTATGCCTTTGGTAGATCTATACGGAGATTTAAATAACGATGAGTCTTATTTTCAACTAGCCATAGATCTCGTCGGACTACAGAACGCAACCATGGTGAAATGGGATGGGGTGGCGCTAGATCCAGTCAAGATATTTGAGGCGGTTAAAAATAGTCCCCGTAGCGTGCACCGTATTGCTTGGGAAATGTTGTTTCAAGCAGGACAAATCCATCAGGCTAAGGTGGTCATGGATAAGTCTTTAGACAATATCTACTATGCTTCAGAACTAATAGAGCTATTCGATGACATGCTATTTCTCAATGTGGTGCGGGATCCTCGCGCTCAGGTAAACAGCATTAACAAAGCAATTATTCACGACTACGATTCTTTGCTCAATGCGATGTCTTGGGTCAAAGCTCACCAGGAAGCTCGTACTCTGGCCGAAAATTATCCCGAGCGTGTGCTAACTATTAGATATGAAGATTTTCTAACTCATCAAGAAGCTACTCTACGTCAAGTTTGCCAATTCTTGGGTATTGAGTTCCTCGACTCCATGACCGATGTCGGCAACTCTAAGGAAGCTAAGAACATATCTGTGCTTTCTGCTCTCTGGGAAACCAATAGTTCTGCACCCATACCTGCATATATCGATAAGTTCAAGCAATGTATGAGTATGGAAGAAATTGAGATTATTGAAACAGTAGCCAGTGACTTTATGGATCTCTATGGTTACGAAAAAATGACAACAGCAGCGGCAGACGTGAGTGATAGAGCGATCGCTCTAGCCAGACAGCACAGTAAGCCCAGGAAGCAGGATGCTTGGGCCAAATTAGAGCAAAAGGATCCCCGTGATTATCAGCTCCGTAAATTCCGCTCTGATTACCTAGAAATGGTCAGAAAAAGGCTTTTAGAACAGCAAATAGAGAATCTAAATCGTTACGAGAGCAGCATCACTACCAGCATTGCTTAGATTGCGCTTTGTCTGTTATTAATTTTATCTCATCGATTTTTCTTAGCGACATAAATAGGAAAAATCGATGACCATCAAGTTTTAGAGTCCCATTTTCTCCCCACTGTAATTCATTTTTCCCATAGTCCTAATTTTCTCTTTCACTAATTTAATTTCCAGACACAGGAGTTTATCAATGACCCAGGCTATCTTTGCTCCCTCAGAAATAAATTTTGCCCAGGTTCAATCAGAATATGCCTCAAAAAGCCCAGCGCAAATTCTGGAATTGGCCCTCAGTAAGTTTGATAACATTGCGATATCTTTTAGCGGTGCGGAAGACGTTGTTCTGATCGATATGGCAGCCAAAATCACTAATAATCTTCAAGTCTTTTCGATTGACACAGGCAGGTTACATACGGAAACCTATCAATTTCTAGAAAGAGTAAGGCAACGCTACAGTATCGAGCTAGAAATTCTCTTTCCTGACTCCCAACAGGTAGAAAAGTTGGTTAAGACAAAAGGTTTTTTTAGCTTTTACGAAGATAATCATAAGGAATGTTGCGGGATTAGAAAAGTACGTCCCCTACGCCGCAAGCTGGCAACTGTTGATGCCTGGATTACTGGTCAACGTAAAGATCAAAGTCCCGATACTAGAGCCAACATTCCTATTATTCAACAAGATACGGCATTTTCCACAGCAGACCATAAAGTCGTTAAGTTTAACCCTTTAGCTAACTGGACATCGCAGCAGGTATGGCAGTATATCCGTGAGTTTAATGTGCCCTATAATTCTCTTCACGAAAAGGGTTTTGTGAGTATTGGCTGCGAACCCTGTACTAAAGCCGTACTGCCCAATCAACACGAGCGCGAAGGCCGCTGGTGGTGGGAAAATGCTGCTGAAAAAGAATGCGGTTTTCATAAAGACAATCTCAAACAGTAAGTAAAATATTACTTGTTACCGTTAACAGCTAGTTTTCTGCTCACAGTACATTACTTTGATGTTCGGCTCAATGAGCAGCAATTGATTCATAATTTAAATTGTGCATTTAAACTGTGCCGGGTGGTACGATTAAGGATCCGGTTGAGATTAAGCTAACTTAGCTGAGTCCAACCAAATTAGTTCGGTTTATATCTCGGCTCTATCCAATCGATCTATTCAATTGAAATTATGGAAGGAAGCTGGCTAATTTTAGCTGTAAGTGGCGTTTTTTCTGGCATTCTGGCGGGTATTCTTGGGATTGGTGGCGGCTTTATTATTGTCTCCTTGTTAATCGCTTTGAATTATCCTTTTACCCAGGCGATCGCTACTAGTAGTCTGGTAATTATTATGAGTTCGAGTGCGGGAAGCTATTACAACTGGAAAATGGGCTACCTCAGTCTGCGACGAGTGTTTTACCTCGCCATTCCCGCTATTGCCCTCGCACCTTTAGGAGCATATGCGACCGGAGAGATTCCAGAATACGCTTTATTGCTGATTTTTGCTTCTTTTATGTTGGTCAACATTGCTCTGATTCGGCTCAAAAAAAGTTTGGCTGCTAAACAAAAACAGGAGACTAAAGCATTTAACCCGACCCTGGCCAGAATTTTGACCGGGGGAATTGCCGGATTTCTAGCTGGACTGTTGGGAATTGGTGGTGGTGCGATTATGGTTCCTTTACAGATGCTGTTGCTCAACGAAAATATTAAGGTAGCAGTGCGTACTAGTCTGGGCGTCATCGTCGCGGCGACCATTTCTTCTTGTATCCTTCACTTTGCCAAAGGTAATATTTTGTTTGTGCCGGGGCTAATTTTAGGGATTAGCGGCATGTTAGGTTCTCAATTAGGAACCAGAATGCTACCTAACTTATCTAGTTCCTTGGTCAGCAAGATGTTTGTTCTGTTTTTAGGAGCCATGTCCCTATTTAACTATTGGAAAGCCTGGGTTAGCTATCAGGCTTCATTTTAAGAATTTTTGACTGCCCGAATTTTGCTAGCTAGCCGATGACAGCAGAATTTTGGGTGCGCCAGTAAGGCTTCCCGATAAAAATAAGCTTAGATTTAGGATGATGGAATATCAAATGAATATTACAATTGTTAAAAAAATCAGACCTGATGGCAGCCTCTGCCGTAAATCAGCTGAAGTATCTGATAAACTCAATCGTCTCAACTTGAGCGATCGCATCGACCGGGTAGTGTTTGCTGATGACCGAGAATATTCCAGTCCGGGACTAAAGCTAGCCAGGAAGTATGGGGTTAGCGCGGCACCATTTTTCATTGTTGAACAACAAGAGAGCGTTCAGATATATACTAAATACTCGCTCTTTTTTAAGGAAGTGTTCGGACATCAAACCTCAGAACAAGAGGAAATTAATGAGATTATGGCGCAAAACCCCGATCTAGACTTTATCTAGTAAAGGTTATTGAGCTAGAGTTTAATTCACTTTTACTTAAATTCTCAATCAAAGATAATTACCTACAATCCTAGGACGCTTTGTTATAATTGTTCCCCGAGATTAAACAAGCGTTCTATTTTTTAATGCACACTACAGTTAACCCCGAACACCTCAAAGCTATAGATGACGAGCTTTCCAAACGTCCGATAGCTCTAGACCCAGGAGGGTATTACATCATCTACATCGATCGCGATGCCGAATTAATTTGCGCCAAGCACTACACCAATATTATTAATGACCAGGGACTAGCTGCTGACCCAGAGACGGGAGAAGTAATTGCCTGTGGAGGTAGTAAGCAAGTAGAACGTACTGTAGAGAAGCTCTATACCGCCAGAACTGCCAAAGAGCTATGTGTCAAAGTGGTAGAACAGCCCCAACCTTGCCCCATCACGATGCTAGACCATGCTGCCTATCTAGGGCGGGAATTTGTTAGGGCTGAATATGCTCTGCTTAACGGTACTGAATATATTCAGGATTAGCTGCCAAAGCCGACATACCAATAGTAAGTAACCATCGGCACAACGGTAGCGACGATCAAAAAGCCAATGACCCAAATAGTAGCGCTGCTGTCATCGGTATCTTCGGCAGAGGTAAAAGTACCCTCAATTTGAATTTCATCTTCCACCATTGGTGGACCTGGATCTTCTTGGCCGGATAGTACTGCTACAAGGCGATCTCCGGCTTCAATAAAGGCCTGATTGTATTTGTTGCCTTTGCGGATATTGTAGCCAACGGTTTCATCAACAATGCTGGTAGCGATCTCGTCCCCAATTAATCCCTGAGCAGCATCTCCCGAGCGAATTGCCACATTATTGGTTAGGGTATCTAACACTAGTAGCGTCTGGTTAGATTGAGCAGTAGCGTCGGGATACCAATCGGCAAAGATTTCGGCGGCTAAGCTATCAACAGTCTCACCGTAGTCTAGACGGCGGATGGCTACCATTCTAATTTCCTGGCCGGTCTCGGCGGCAAACTCTTTGAAAGTTTTAGTTAGCTTGCTCTGATTGGCGTTACTAATGGCATCGGCGGTATCTACCACCCAGACTTTATTAGCGTCAAAATCAGGTAAATCATATAATCCCGTGGCGATCGCGGGCGCTGCCGTACAGACAATAGTAAATAGCAAAAATAAGGCGGATAAAGCGTATTTTAGTAAAAATTCTCCTTTTTCAGCCTGCTTTCGCGGCAAAATATCTATCATGGTTGTTCTCAAATAACTACTTATTTTTAAGAATATATCTAGCCTTCAACAATATCGATGCTAAATGCCTCTATTAATAATAATAAAGCCCAGAGTTACCTCTAGGCTGGAATATCTCATCTCACACGCGCCAAAAAGCAATACCTGTAGCTAAATGCATGGGAGATATGGTTTTTGGTTCGACTACTCAATCTAGAAACCGATTAGTTCCTTGATTCCTCCTAGATAAGCGGAAGATAGCAAAAAGTAGGCGAAAAAGGCTCCACCGCCACCACCAATGAAGAAACCGGTAGCAAATTCACTCCATCCTTCTTTAGTTGCAAAACCAGAAGATACCTTGCCGGTGGTCACAGTTTCGGTTGGTTTACCACCCATCGCACTAGCATATAGAGACAAGCAGAGAGTCAAGATAGTGACCAAGCCAAATGCGGAAAGCAATGCGGCTATATCGGCATTATTCGTTCCCCTTAAAGGACCAAGCAGCAAAAATGGGCCGTAGAGTAAATAACCATGAGCCATCCCTACTTCTAGTCCGCGTCTCAGGGGTGCCAAACCATCACGATAGGCAGGAAGGTTCCGAATTAAAGCCAGGCTAAAACCCGAAGCATTTAAAGGCGTTGCCAAGTTGCCAATTTGTGGATCCCCTGGGGACTTAATTGCATCATATTCGTTCATAAAATTTGATTTCTCCTTATATTTATAAGATTCAGTGAATCCTTTAAATAGCATCACTCTAACTTGGTTT
>JBCBIN010000148.1:0-8179 GCA_038524555.1 Cyanobacteria bacterium J06623_7
TAAACGTTATGATTTTTGGCAAACGATCCAAAAAATACTGCTAGTTGATTTACCTCGGTTAAAAAAGTCCCAGAGTCTTCGATGGCGAGGCAATCTGTTTCCTAAATCAATATCGACACTCGAAGATTTAGTTAATTAATGTGCTGAATATAACTCAATTACCGATGAATTTATACCAGAAGATAGTCAATTAATTTAGCGCGAAGTTTGCCAGCTTGTTGCGGATATTGCCGAGGTAAAACCGGAAGAGTTAGAGCCAGAAACTAGCTTTGCTACAGACCTGGGATTTTAGTCATTTGTCGAGAATCATGATGTTTGCTATACGCAAGTTCAATTCAGCTGGAAATACAAGAGAAATATGATTTAAACATATTTGCTGCCAAAACTTTTAGTAAAAAAAGCGACAAGGTTAAATATAATGTTCTATGGCAATGTTTAATTTATCTTAGTTTCTGAGGTGAATGTACTTCCCCACTCGTTGGGTTTCAGCCTCAGTTATAAGCTGCGATCGCTCTATATTTTTCGATTGCATATTTGTCGCTTTGATTGTCACAGCAACATAACTTTGTCAGAGGATTTCGGTAAGCGGAATTATCTTCTGGAAGAAAATAACCTGTGACTTTAACACCATAAAGGAGCTTGAGCTATGAATCTTGAGTCTAATCAATTATCTTTGGAGCAAGAATTTACCCATCAGGTATTTGCAACTAAAGTAAAAGATTTGTCTTATGAAGAAACCAAAGAATTATTAATTAAATTCCACAAGCAGATGCTGTTTAAAGATAATTTGTACCGCAAGTTATCGCGCAAAGGAAAGAAGATTGTCGATCGCCTACTAGACAATTAGCAAAATAGTTATCCGGGCAAATAAGTCGTTCCTGCGGATAAAAGTAGAATTAGGAGAGACGATATGTTTTATAATTTAGCTCTCTACAGTTCTTGCCAATTATATGACTCCTTCAGGACTTCCCCCGGACACAGTTTTGCCCACTACCCCGCCCCAGGGGACTCTTGGCTTTATTCGTGCCGATCTAGCTAACCTTGCCAGCTATACACCCCACCCAGGGGGCAAAGGTGCCGCAGTTGTAGACCGCCTAGATACGAATGAAAGTCCTTTAGACCTACCGCCAGAAATTAAGTCTAAGTTAGCCTGGGCATACGAACAAGAAATAGAAGCCAATCGCTATCCTGATGGCAGTCATCACGAGCTTAAAGAGTTAATTGCTGCCTATGTCTCCGAATCTGCTGCCGGACTTCCCCTTACCACGGCAAATATTTCGGTGGGCAATGGTTCTGACGAGCTGATTCGTTCCTTATTGATTGCTACCTGTTTAGGGGGAGAAGGTTCTATTTTGGTTGCCACCCCCACTTTCTCCATGTACGGCATTTTAGCCAGAACTTTGGGGATTCCCGTAGTCACCCTCGAACGACAGGCAAACTTTGCCCTCGACCTAGAGCTAGCCCAAACAGCGCTCGCTGATAATCATGAGCCACCGATCCGCGTGGTGTTTATGGTACATCCCAACTCTCCCACGGGTAATAACTTGCGCGAGGCAGAATTAGACTGGTTGAAGAGTCTGCCAGAAAATATTTTAGTGGTTATTGACGAGGCCTATTTTGAATTTAGCCAAGCCTCAACCGTGAGCGAAATAGCCCAGCGTCCCAACTGGATTGTTTTAAGAACTTTTTCCAAAGCCCTACGACTAGCAGCACATCGGGTCGGATATGCGATCGCCAATCCACAATTGATTGAGGTACTAGAAAAGGTGCGTTTACCCTACAACCTGCCTAGCTTTTCCCAGGCAGCCGCAAAAATTGCCCTCCAGCAGCGCCAACTACTTTTACCCTTAGTCGATCGCACAATTGAGGAAAGAGTTAGAGTTTATAATCTCTTAGCCGCAGATAGCCGCTTCCAGGTGTGGTCGAGTCAAGCCAATTTTATCTACCTCCGTCTGCAAAATGTCAGTGCCGCACAAGATAAACTGTTGGCACAGCTAATTCAACAGCTAAAAACAGCAGGAACTCTAATTCGCCACACTGGCGGAGGCTTGCGGATTACTATCGGTACTAAGGCAGAAAACGATCGCACTCTAACTAGATTGAGTGAGGCAGTGAGCCAGACAATTAGCACCTATGATGACATGCCCTAATTCCAGGGATTGTTCTAAATGATGAGAGAATAAAGAGCTGTGGTAACTGTTTGCAGTAGGATATGAGTAAAAAATGGCTTAGTCGTGCCGACCGTTTGGACGCACTTCCCCCTTACGTATTTGCGCGTTTAGACGAGCTAAAAGCCCGCGCGAGGGAACAAGGATTGGACTTAATCGACCTAGGGATGGGCAATCCCGATGGTCCCGCACCCCAACCCGTAATTGATGCGGCGATCGCAGCACTACAAAATCCGACTAATCACGGCTACCCTCCCTTTGAAGGAACTGCTAGCTTTCGGGCAGCTATCACGAGCTGGTATCAACGCTGCTATGGGGTCGAACTCGATTCCGATAGCGAGGCGTTGCCCCTAATTGGCTCCAAAGAAGGTTTGGGTCATTTAGCCCTGGCATACGTCAATCCGGGGGATACGATTCTCGTGCCGACTCCTTCCTACCCAGCACATTTTCGCGGACCTCTAATTGCTGGGGCGAAGATACACCCGATTCATCTCGATGCAGCCCACAATTGGCTCATAGACTTTAGTTCAATTCCCGAAGCGGTAGCGCGAGAAGCCAAAATTCTCTACTTTAACTATCCCAATAACCCAACTACTGCTACTGCCCCCCGGGAGTTTTATGAAGAGGTGGTGGAGTTTGCCCGCCACTACGAAATATTGCTAGTTCACGATCTTTGCTATGCCGAGCTAGCTTTTGATGGCTACCAGCCGACATCCTTACTAGAAATACCAGGGGCAAAAGAGATTGGAGTAGAGTTTCATACCCTTTCTAAAACCTACAACATGGCTGGCTGGCGCGTGGGCTTTGTCGTCGGTAACTCCGACATTATTCAGGGACTACGCACCCTCAAAACCAATTTAGACTACGGTATCTTCTCCGCCATCCAAAAAGCAGCAGAAACCGCCCTTCAGCTACCGGATAAATATATCAAAGAGGTGCAGCAGCGTTATAGCACCCGGCGCGATTTCCTAATTAAAGGTTTGGCAGAGCTTGGCTGGGAAATCCCCCTCTCTAAGGCAACTATGTATCTTTGGGTAAAAACTCCCATCGGTCAGGGATCGACCGATTTTGCTCTAAACGTGCTGCAACAAACCGGTGTAGTGGTGACTCCCGGGAATGCTTTTGGCGAGGCAGGAGAAGGCTACGTACGGGTTAGTTTAATTGCCGATTGCGATCGCCTGGGAGAAGTCCTCAAAAGATTCCATCAGGCAGGTATTCGTTATCAATAAAGAGCATTAGTCATCAAATAATGTTCTACGACAGGTTATTCTTATTGGCTCTAAGCTCCAAGCTCTAAGCTCTAAGCCTTATTCTTATTACAGCTATCGGGATTGCCATATTTCTCAGAACTGATAAACGCCATAGTTCATCTAGGTCACATCATTAAATTAGTCAAATAGCCAACAAGATTATGCAAATTAGACGTAGAAACCCTAATCCTAAAATCAATACGGGAGAAGTAGAGTATCAGTCGAAGATTCCCGATACCGAACCCGACAATATTCTCGAAGAAATTATCTGGCATAAAGAGGTCGAGGTAGAGCGGATGCGCGATCGCCTGCCCCTATTGCAGCTACGTCAGCAGGTTCGAGATGTTGCCCCACCCCTAGATTTTCTGGCGGCTCTTCGTCAGGGTAAGACCAACCCAGCACTAATCGCCGAAGTCAAAAAAGCTTCTCCCTCTAAGGGCATTATCAAAGCTGATTTCAACCCCGTAGCGATCGCCAAAGCCTATAAAGCAGGAGGAGCGAGCTGTCTTTCTGTTTTGACCGACAGTAAGTTTTTCCAGGGCAGTTTTGATAACTTGAGCCTAGTTCGGGGGGCGGTAGACCTACCGTTGCTGTGCAAAGAATTTATTATCTATCCCTACCAAATCTATTATGCCCGCGCTAAGGGTGCCGATGCCGTTCTTTTAATTGCGGCGGTGCTAGAAAACAAAGACCTCAACTACTTTATTAAAATTACCAAAGCTTTGGGCATGACTCCTCTGATTGAAGTGCATACTCAGGCAGAACTAGATCGAGTACTAGAGCTAGAGGGAGTAGAGTTAGTAGGTATCAATAATCGCAATCTTGAAGACTTTAGCGTCAGCTTACAAACAACCCAAGATTTAATTGCGAGCAGCCAAGCAGCATTGACAGAGCGCGATATTTTAATCGTGAGCGAGTCGGGACTACATACTCTCCAAGACTTAAATACTGTGAGAGAAGCAGGAGCTAAAGCCGTTTTAATTGGTGAATCTCTGGTTAAACAGGATGATTTAGAGCAGGCGATCACCAATCTATTTACAGCTTAAAAATATAGTTTATTTGCATATATTATCCTTTGGCGCAAAAGTACTTTACATAAATTTGCGTACAGTGTTGGCTGCCGAAAAAAGCCAGCTAGCTTTAGTTTATAACCCGATGTTAATGGATTAGTATGGGCTAAAAAAATCAGATCTAAGCAGTTCTATTGGTAGTTTAAGAGCGATCGGGCTATGCTTTGGTCGTAAATATCTTAACGGCAATTTATATGGATCTAACTTCAGTTATCAATCAGGCTAAAACTGCCGAAGCGATCGCTTTATTGTTAAAACTCCACCATAAACCGGCGATCCTCAGCCAGTTGCTCAAGATGATGTACTTTGTCGATTTACTATCTTTGGCACAAACTAATCAGAGCCTGAGTAATGATAGTTATCTAGCCAAACAGAGTGGCTTGATACCCCAACAAATACCTCAATTAGTCGCCCAGATGGAGGCAGAAAACTTAGTCTCGCGATCGCTTCATAATTCGACCCAGATTACCCTCAATCGCTATATTGGTTACCAACATTTAAGCACTAGAGAAATTAAACTGATCGCGGCGGTGTATCACAAGAAGAAAAATATTAATCCCTTCAACTTATTAGACTGGAATTACGATTTAGAGTTCATCAAAAACCATGTCAAGAGTAAGCGGACAAATCTCATTACCCCTGTAGACATGATGCACAGCTTGGGTAAAACCACCACCGAAATCAATGCCTATCTAGATAGTCAAACACCTGCTCGTGAGTCACGCAGTTTATCCGTAGCCTAAGGTTACTTTATTTCCTCTCAGGCAAAAGAGCGATCGGATATGCGGGAGAGGAAATATAACAGCAGAATAGAATTTATTTGGCGCTTTGATGTTGAAGGTACAACTTATAATTTTGCTGGTTTGTTATCTTCAGATGAAAAAGCATGGTTGTATGCCGAAATTCAACAAAAATTAATTTTTTTCAATTCTAATTATTAATAAGCAAAGCAAATTTCTATAGCTATGTAGCATGTCACCAAGACAATCTGCCTATTTTAAACCGAGCTTTTTCCTGATTTCTGTTGCCCCCATAAATATTAGGGGAGTGACGATCGCGCCGGTAATAATAAAATGCAGTGGAAAGTGAAAATAGAAATACCAGAGGATTAATACCCCGTAGGTAGAGTCCATGTGATCGACAAAATAAAATAGCCGGCTAGTTTCATCACCTGGGGGAATTGCCAGACGGCGTTTGATAAAAGAATTGGGCAATTCGGCGAGATTAAAGACAAATCCCACTAACAAACCAAATTCCAGAGGATTGAATTGGGAAAAAGAGATTTCTTGCCTTGCTAAGACTGGTAGTAATATTTCCCCCAAACGTAATAAATAGACGCTGATTAACATTGCTAGAGGCAGACTAATTAAGCCACGCCACTTTTTATTGGCACCAAACCATGCAGTCTGAATGGGAATATTTAAAGCCTGAAAAGGACTAGTTTTCCACAAAAAAGCCTCAATAATGCCCGCCATAAATAAACTTAGTGCCAGCCACAGCAAATTTAAAGTATCGTCGATAAAAAAACTTGTCCAGTCCATTATGTCTGAATTATGCAGTTGCAATAAATACGGCGATTATAGCTTGCCTGATCGCATTGTCTAAATTTCAATTTCTAATTTTAGTACGAGCGATCGCCATAACTAATTACAACGACACTGAAGTTTAATATGTCGTAGAGCGAATAAAAGCGGGCGATCGCAATTTTATTTAATTAATTGATTAATTAATCACTAAAAAACTGTCCTGCCAGATCGGTAATATCGGTTTCGGGGATTTCTGACTGCTGCCACTGCGCCACGGTATTTAAGCTACCGTCGAGAAACATACTCCGACAAGCACGTCTTTGAATTTTACCGCTCGAGGTTTTAGGCATACTGCCCGTTTTTAGTAACGCCACGGCAAAAACATTGGCCATATTTTGTTCGCCCACGTTCAGACGAATGGCACCGATAACTTCTTCGGCGTTTAACTGACGTAGATCGGTACGGTTAATTTCGTGAGCTACCACTAGCTGTTCTTCCCCACCCACCTCGACACTAAACGCTGCCCCATGATTGGGACGGAGGGCTGGATGACAAGATTCAACGGTTTCCTCAATATGCTGAGGATAGTGATTGCGTCCCCAGAGAATCATCATGTCTTTGCTGCGCCCAGTGATATACAGTTCGCCATCCCGCATAAAGCCCAAATCTCCAGTGCGTAAATAAGCCTTGTTTGGATTGTCTGCTAGAGTGGCTTGAAAGGTATTTTCAGTCTGTTCTTTGCGCTGATAATAGCCTTTACCAATCCCTGCTCCAGCGACCCAAATTTCACCCACTCGATCTGCCTCACGGAGAATTTTTGTCTCGGGATCGACAATAATAATTTCATCTCCCAACCAGGTATGTCCACAGCTAACTACGGCTTTGGAGTCTGGATGCTCTGAAGTTACCGCCACTACTTTATCTTCTGTCAACGCCTTCTTATCGAGGTAGGTAACGGTGGGATATTTACCAGGATCGATCCCCGTAATAAATAATGTTGCTTCAGCCATACCATAACAGGGGTAGAAGGCATCTGGATTGAATCCACAGGGTCTATATAGCTCGGTGAATTTTTCTAGGGTTTCTGCCCGTACGGGCTCGGCTCCGGTAAACGCTACTTGCCAGTGACTCAAATCTAAACCGGCTCTCTGTTCTTCCGTAACTTTTTGACAGAGTAAATCATAAGCAAAATTGGGACCACCGCTCGTAGTAATTTTATACTTAGACATTGCCTGAAGCCAAAGCAGAGGTTTTTGGGCTAAAGCAATGGGAGACATCAAAATAGCTGGTAATCCAGCAAATAGAGGCTGCATGACGCCACCAATCAGCCCCATGTCATGAAACATTGGCAACCACATTAAAATTCGACTTTGTTCGTGATGACAGAAGGATTGATAGATAACCTGAGAATTGTGCAAAACATTACCGTGGGTGACCATAACCCCCTTCGGTTGACCAGTAGAACCCGAAGTATATTGTAAAAAAGCCAGGCTATTGCCGTCGATTTGGGGTGGCTCCCAGCGCTCGGCTAAACTCAGATCAACTTGATCGCTAGCAATCCAGGGTAAAGCTTTAAGCTTCAGGGCCATAGTCGGGTGAGAAATTAGCTGTCCTTTGACCCGTTCGGCAAATTCATGAGTAGTTAGGGCAATTCCGGCTTGACAATCGACGATGCGGTCCTGATACTGACTGAGTGATTTGATGTGCTGGCGGGGATAGTCGGTAACGGCGACAACTCCAGCATAGAGACAACCCATGAAAGCCGCAATAAACTCTAAGCCAGCAGTGTAGGGATAAACCAACAAAGCTCGATCACCCGGCTTTACCTTCATTCGTAATTCTACCGCGATCGCTCGCGCCTGAAGTTCCAGTTCTTGATAGGTACAGCTACCCGATTCCTGTTCAGCTTCAGCTAAAAAAGTATAGGCAGTTTGATGGGGTTGACTCAGCGATCGATCGCGCAAAACATCTACTATGGTGGAGTAATTTACCATTCGTTTACCAATTTTTAAACAATGACTGTAAGATTTCCCTATAATGTAGTCCAATAATGGAGGATGGTTAAATCGTGGGGAGCATAAAAATTGCAATCGTTGGGGTGGGTAACTGTTCTAGCTCACTCGTTCAAGGAATCGAATATTATAAAGGCAAACAAGCATCGGATG
>JBCBIN010000149.1:0-7990 GCA_038524555.1 Cyanobacteria bacterium J06623_7
CTGAGACGACCAGACAAAATTTCTTCTGCCAGTACATCTTCGAGCAAACGCATAATTGCTCGACGCAGGGGACGCGCACCGTAGGCTGGGTTAAACCCTTCGTCTACCAGTCGTTCTTTAAACTTATCGGTGACTTCGAGCGTAATCTCTTTCTCGGTTAGGCGTTGGAATACCTCTTTGAGTAAAATTTCGCTGATTTCTTTGACTTCGTCTTTGTTTAGCTGGCGGAAGACAATAATTTCGTCGAGACGGTTGAGGAACTCGGGACGGAAGTAGCTTTTTAGCTCTTCGTTAACCAACGAACGGATGCGATTGTATTTTGCTTCTGCCTGATCGTCGGCAAATTCAAAACCAAGTCCGCCACCACCTTTTTCAATGACCTTAGAACCAATGTTGGAAGTTAGAATCAGCAGCGTGTTTTTAAAGTCTACCGTTCTACCTTTTGCGTCGGTTAAGCGACCATCTTCCAATATCTGCAGCAGCATGTTGAAAATATCGGGGTGAGCTTTTTCAATTTCATCGAATAGCACTACCGTATAAGGGCGACGACGCACAGCCTCAGTTAGCTGACCACCTTCGTTATAGCCAACGTAACCTGGAGGAGAACCGATTAGCTTGGAAACAGTATGGCGCTCCATATACTCTGACATATCCAGACGAATCATTGCCTCTTCCGAACCAAAGAAGTAGGTTGCCAACGCCTTAGTCAACTCGGTTTTACCGACCCCGGTTGGGCCAGAGAAAATGAAGCTAGCAATGGGACGGTTAGGATTTTTTAGGCCTACCCGAGCACGCCTGATAGCGCGAGAAGTGGCTTTAACCGCGTCTTCCTGCCCGATAATGCGCTGATGCAGAGTATCTTCCATGTGCATCAATTTTTCAGACTCGGATTCGGTAATTTTGTTCACCGGGACGCCAGTCCAAGAAGCAACGATGTGGGCGATTTCTTCGGCATCAACGTTAGCGTTATTTTCTCCTTCATCAGCTTCATTCTTTTTATTAGAAGCAATAGTCCGGATTTGCTCTTTGATTTCCATTTCGCGATCGCGTAATTCTCCTGCCTTGTCAAAATCTTGCGATCTGACAGCATCATCTTTTTCTTTGAGAATCCCTCTAAGTTCTTTATCTAGCTCCTTAGCAGCAGGTGGAAGTTGAGAGTTAATCAAACGGACGCGAGAACCAGCCTCGTCAATTAAATCGATCGCCTTGTCTGGTAGATAGCGATCGCTAATATAGCGGTCTGATAACTTGGCCGCAGCTTCTAAAGCCTCGTCTAAGATTTTTAGTTTATGGTGCTGTTCGTAACGTTCGCGCAAACCGTAGAGAATTTCAATTGTTTCTTCTACCGATGGTTCTCCTACCTGTACGGGCTGGAAACGACGTTCTAAAGCCGCATCTCGTTCGATATGCTTGCGATACTCATCAAGGGTCGTAGCACCGATACACTGCAATTCACCCCGTGCCAAAGCTGGCTTAAGGATATTTGCCGCATCGATCGCTCCTTCGGCTGCACCAGCACCAATTAGGGTATGTACCTCGTCAATTACGAGAATGACATTTCCCGCCTGACGGATTTCATCCATGATTTTTTTAAGGCGTTCCTCAAATTCACCACGATATTTAGTCCCCGCAACTAGCAAACCGATATCAAGCGTAACCACCCGTTTCTCTTCGAGAATATCGGGAATATCTTTAGTGGCAATGCGCTGTGCCAAACCTTCGGCGATCGCTGTTTTACCAACCCCTGGTTCGCCAATTAAGACGGGATTATTTTTTGTCCGACGTCCGAGAATCTGAATTACCCGCTCGATTTCTTTCTGTCTACCGACGACAGGATCTAGTTTTCCTTCTCCTGCCATTTGGGTTAAATTAGAACCAAATTCATCCAAAGTAGGAGTCTTATTACGTCCCTGAGTCCCACCAGAACCGGCAGCAACTTCGGCGGTTTCGCCCAGCATTCTGATAACTTGCGTACGGACTTTCGACAAGTCTACACCTAGGTTTTCGAGTACCCTTGCGGCTACGCCTTCTCCCTCTCTAATTAAGCCTAAAAGAAGGTGTTCTGTGCCAATGTAGTTGTGACCCAACTGGCGTGCTTCTTCTAAAGATAGCTCTAGAACTCTTTTCGCTCTGGGAGTGAAGGGAATTTCTACTGCTACAAAGCCCGAACCACGACCAATAATCTTCTCTACCTCAATGCGGGCATCTTTAAGATTAACCCCCATTGATTTGAGCACCTTGGCGGCGACTCCCGTCCCTTCGCCGATTAATCCTAAGAGGATTTGTTCGGTTCCTACAAAGTTATGACCCAGACGGCGTGCTTCCTCCTGGGCTAACATAATCACTTTTATTGCCTTTTCTGTGAAGCGTTCAAACATGTCTTATTCCATCCACCTGCTATGCCCTTATTAATGGTGATTTTAGCACAGCCTTTTGGTTTACTGACTTGACAGTGATGGACGGGAAATACGGTATTTAATGTAACTAAAATTATTCTCGTTTTAAGCAGTAAGAATTTTTACTCAACCGCTCTTCCAACTGCTGTTGCTCTTGAGCCAGCCTGTGTTTGAACTCATGGTGCTGAATATTTTTGAGCCAGAGAACTAGAGCATCATCTCCTGCCGGTTGATAGTAATTCTTTCTTTTTCCCGCAGTTTGAAAACCGTATTTTTGGTAAAGATTTACCGCTGCCAGGTTATTTTCGTTAACTTCTAAAGTACAGCGAGTTAGTTGACGAGCGATCGCATCTGCTAATAGTTCGAACAGCAGTAATTGTCCTAACCCCCGCCGACGATAGTTTGGATGAACGGCTAATAGGGTAATGTGTGCCTCATCGACAATCGACCAGAGGCAAGCCATACCAATAATTTCCGTATCAGCCTGAAATTCTTCTGAGGTAAAATATAAGCAGAGTAAGGTGCTTTTATCGCTGTCAATTTCTCTGAGATATGCTTCTGCCTGCCACAAACCACCCAGGCATATTTGGTCTAAAGTTACTACTCCCGCAATATCTCCCGCAGTCGCCAGTTTTATCGCAATTTTTTTCACGGTAGATAGTTCACAAAAAGCTTTTAAATCATTACTCCATCAGGCAATTAGCTAATTAGCAATTAATTATTTAACTGAAGTAAAGTTACGCATAATAACGAGAAAATAGTAGTTGCCGATAGGGATGAAAATACATAAATCAAGCAACCTTTGACCTTTGACCCTTTCGCTTTAACCGACCCCAGCAGATCAATCGTTACCTAACACCAGTTATTTAACTTTGCCAAAACGGCGATCTCGTTGTTGGTAAGCGACCAAAGCCCGATGAAATTCCGCGCGATCAAAATCTGGCCAGAGAGTTGAAGTGACGTGAATTTCGGCATAAGCCATTTGCCAAAGTAGAAAGTTGCTCAGACGCATTTCGCCACTGGTACGAATCAATAAATCGGGGTGGGGAATACCCCGAGTATAGAGATGTCCTTCAAATAGTTCCTCGTCGATCTGCTCTGGGTTTAAGTAACCCTGCTCTACCTTACTGGCGATCGCCCGACAGGCTTGAATGATTTCGTTTCTGCCACCATAGTTAGTTGCCACGGTAAACTGTATCCCTTGATTATCCTGGGTATCTACCATAGATCGCTCTATTTCTTGACGCAGAGAAGCCGGTAAATCTGCTAAATTGCCTACAAAGCGAATTTTGACGTTTTCTTCCTTCATTTCCTTTAGCTCTCGCCGCAGCACACGCTCAAACAGAGTCATGAGAAACTGTACTTCTGCCTGGGGTCTACCCCAGTTTTCGGTGGAGAAAGCATAGGCAGTCAGAGCGGGAATTCCCCAATCTTTACAGCAGCGTAATAAATCCTTGAGGACATCTACCCCCTTTTGATGACCGATAATGCGGGGCTTACCCTGATTTTTAGCCCAACGACCATTGCCGTCCATAATCACCGCGACATGCTGCGGTAGGCGTTCCCGATCTAAATTTGTGGGTAACTGCTGCAAAACAACTGGCTCTAGGCTCATTTTCTCACACTGAACATTTAATACTGAGGACAAGATTGTCAATCCTGCGACCGGAGGTGGCTGTCTGGGGACTGCTAGGGCGATCGACGATTAATGCTTTTTACGAGAATCAGACGGTAGTAGACGCAGCAAGCGCTCTAGTAATATTTTGCCCTGAAAGCCAATTCGGCGACTGAGACGCACGGCATCTCCCTCCGCTATGGGAGTAAATCTTGTCTGTAATAGCTCTTTTAGTTTACTACTGGTTAGGGGTCTATTTAACGTTCCTCTTTCTGCCAGAGATATTGAGCCCGTTTCTTCTGAAACAACAATACACAGACATTTTTCGACTCGTTCGGTAATACCCATGGCAGCCCGATGACGGGTACCCAATTGACGAGAGGCAGTCCGTTCGGAAAGAGGCAAAATAGCGGCGGCAGCTAAAATTCGCGAACCACTAATCACGACGGCACCATCATGTAGAAGAGTAGTAGTCTGAAAAATAGTTTGCAGTAATTCCTTGGAGACTTCCGCATTCAGGCTAACTCCTACAGAAACATAGTCTTCATCTTCTAAAGAACCTGTAGTTTCCATCAGCAGTAGGGCACCAGTGCGATTTTGAGATAGTTCTTTAACGGCATCAACAATGCGATCAATGACGCTATCTGGTTGGGTTTTAATTCGACCCGAACCTTTAAATAATTTTACTAGTTCTCCCCGTCCAATTTGCTCCAATAGACGACGAAATTGCGATTGAAAAATAACTGCCATAGCGACAGCCGAACCCAATACTAGCTTTTCAAGTAGAAATTTTAGTAACTGTAAATTGAGTTGCCCGCTGACTACGGTTGCCAACATCAAAACAATGAAACCCCGAACCATCCATAAGCTACGACGTTCTCCCTCGCCGATAATGAGGAGCAGGGCATAGCTTAGGACTAAGACTAAGCTCAAATCAACAATGCTGACTAGATCTGGTAACCAGTCAGCAATCTGGTTCAAGTCAGGAACGAAACCCGACAGTGACATTATGTTAGTTACTCGGATATGAGTGATTAAGGTGGTAAAACAAACCTGAGAATTCAAGGGACCAAATAGCGCTGAGGAATTAGAAACCAGCCGCTACAGATAGCATGCTGGCTACTATACTAAATCTACTCTTTCTGTTTTACCAGTCTTTCCGGTAAGCGATCGCGTTCAATTAGGTGACGATAGGTTTCTCGTTCGATAATTAGGTTGGCTTCACCCTGACTGACAACCACTGCGGCAGGACGACCGATGCGATTATAGTTTGAGGCCATGCTGTAGTTATAGGCTCCCGTATCTAATACCACTAGAGTATCACCCGGCTCGGTTCGGGGCAGAGCAGCATCTTTGATGACCACATCTCCCGATTCGCAATGTTTTCCCGCCACGGTAACTTCTTCGACAATGGGTTCGTTTATGCGATTGGCAACTACCGCTCGATACACCGACTGATAGGTAATTGGACGAGGATTATCTGACATGCCACCATCTACAGCTACATAGGTATGAAAGTCGGGAATTTCTTTGCGACTACCCACCGTATAGGCGGTAATACAGGAGGTGCCGATTAAGGATCTACCCGGTTCAGCAATCAGCCGCGGTAGGGGTAAACCTGCATCGTTACAGGCTTTTTCGACGGCTTTACTAACGGCTTTAACCCATTCGGAAATACTGGGCGGATCGTCTGATTCTGTATAGCGAATACCTAACCCCCCACCTACATTAAGAGTTGTTACGGGTAAGCCATAACCCTGAGCTTTTTTGAGCCAGTCAACTAAAACTCCGGCTAAATCCTGATGGGGTTGACGTTCGAAGATTTGCGAACCAATGTGAGCATGTAGGCCAATACAACTAACGCTACTTTGCTGGCTGAGATAAGAAAATACTTCTTCTAGCTGATTGGGGTCGAAGCCAAATTTACTGTCTAGATGTCCCGTGCGAATATATTCGTGGGTATGGCACTCAATACCGGGGGTGAGGCGAATCATGATGGAGACTGGCTTATCTGCCCGGCTGGCAGCAATTCGCGTTAGAGTCCGTAACTCCAACCAATTATCGACCATAATTGTACAGCCGGTTTCAACCGCTAGCTCTAACTCCTCAGATGATTTATTATTGCCGTGAAAATAAATTTTATCTTGGCTAACTCCTGCTTGGAGAGTGGTGTAAAGTTCTCCACCGGATACAACATCAAAACCCAAACCTTCGCTGTCAATAATGCGGCAAACTGCCATACAACTCCAGGCTTTAGAGGCATAGATCACCAGAGACTCACCACCATAATAGGTAGCAAAGCTATCGCGATATTGACGACAGGCGGTTCTTAAAGTAAATTCATCCAAGATGTATAGGGGGGAACCGTATTGCTCTACTAGCTTCGATACTTCACAGCCACCCACTTCCAGATGTTCCTCACCATTGACTTTTGCCGTTAGGGGCATTAATTCTTGGTTGGGAGAAGGGGGAACTTCTAAGCTCGTAATTTGCGGAATATAGCGATGTCCCGTATTGGGCAAACTGCGATCGGTCGAAAGCATAGTGATATTTTTAGGTGTGAGGTTATGAAATCATTAATATTTGCTGTTAGTGTTTATCTATTCTCGAAAGTACAGTAATTCCCATAGCGGGGAAAAAGGCAAAGGGTTTACACCGATCTGAAAAATTCTCTAACGTACTTTGTTAATTTGAGAAACACTATATTTACCAGTTTACAGTTGTCTAGCAGCAAAAAAAAGACTGGGTTTGGTACCAGCCTTTGATGTCTTAGATGTCTTATTTTTAGCAATCGTCAGCGCGATTAATTTCTCGCCAACCACTTCTGAGCATTTAAGCGCTGAATAGTATATAAAACTAGTAGGTCCAAATTGACTCGCCGTTCATCAATCATAAAAGATTCGATGGTGCTGGGGGTGTTGCCATAGGTAGAACGAGAAAAAGCTTTTTGCCCTTTAATATCTTCGTCGGGAAAATAGATGTTAAATTGGCGCTCGCCGTTTTGCCATTTACCAATTACCTGCCAACAGGGTTCGTTAGTGCTTGCTCCCTCAATCGGTACCCCCTGCTGCACGAAGGTAAGCTCGGGGTTGGCGATGCCTTCTTCCTCCATCGCTGCCTTTAACGTGGGCAGATAGTGGTTTTGAATAAACTCGGCGAAAGGCTTATCTTCTAATTTGGGTGGTTTGGCTTTTTTCGCCTTGGCAGCGGGTTTGGCAGCCGCTTTTTTTTCTGCTGTGGGTTTTGCCTGTTCTTGTTTGTTTGTTTCCTCTGCCATGTTCTACCAGATTTAAAGCTTGAGCTACGGTATGTTAGATGGAATTATTCTACCACGGCTATTTTGTAGCATGAAGAGAGACTGTCTGGCTTTAACTAGCTGTGGCTAATAAGGAAGCGATCGCTCCCCGGAAAAAGAAATAGGCATCCCAGATAATAAAGCTATAAAGTGCCGTTAGCAAGACCGTAATCGCAATTTTTTTGACGGTTAAAGCCCCCGCACTTGCATATGCCAGCCAGTAAATCATAAAAGGAGTCGTTAGATAGCAGAAAAAGCTATATCCCAAAGACTTAAGTATGAGCTGAATTAGTCGATAATCGATGCTGTTGGCTACTTTGAGGATGACGAACAGCGATAAGACTCCCGCTACAAACTGAACAATACTATTTTTGAGTAAAACAAATAAAACACCTTTGTTATTGGGCGCATTTTTCATAGTTTAGACCTCTATCTCTCTTCGCCTACGCCAAAAAAGATTTTTGTATTACTTAAGACTACTCAGTAATTATATCTAAGTATTTCTCTGTATTATTTAAAGAGTTGGCTAAGCTTGAGAGTCAAACTATGTAGTTGTGATGTGTCTCTGTCTCTTGGTTCGGTATTTAGAGATCGCTTTAACGGTAATAGTCGTTCTAATTAATTTCCTGACGATTATGAGTTGTTCTTTCGGGGGAGTAGGGAGTCTTGATTCCTAGGGTTGCT
>JBCBIN010000150.1:0-7988 GCA_038524555.1 Cyanobacteria bacterium J06623_7
GGTTAGCGCATCAGCATCAACCTTAGTCTGCATCGGGCAGAATTTTGGCCCGCACATCGAACAGAATTCCGCCGTCTTGTAAATATCTGCCGGCAAAGTCTCGTCGTGATATTCTCTAGCTCTTTCTGGGTCGAGAGAAAGTTCAAACTGCTTCTCCCAGTCAAAGTTATAGCGCGCCCGAGAAAGCTCGTCGTCGCGATCTCTAGCTCCAGGACGATGGCGGGCAATGTCTGCTGCATGAGCCGCAATCTTATAGGCAATCAAACCATTACGGACATCTTCGGCATTCGGTAAACCTAAATGTTCTTTGGGAGTTACGTAACACAACATTGCCGTACCGTACCAGCCAGCCATTGCCGCACCGATTGCACTAGTAATATGGTCGTAGCCAGGAGCTATATCGGTAACGAGAGGGCCAAGTACATAGAAAGGTGCTTCACTACACTCTTCCATCTGCTTCTTAACGTTAAACTCAATCTGATCCATGGGTACGTGTCCAGGCCCTTCCACCATTACCTGCACGTCATGCTCCCAAGCCCGGCGGGTTAATTGACCCAAAGTTTTTAACTCGGCTAGTTGAGCCTCATCACTGGCATCATGAGCACAGCCAGGGCGTAACGAATCACCCAAACTAAATGAAACATCATATCTTTTAAAAATTTCGATGATGTCGTCAAAATGAGTGTAGAGCGGGTTTTGCTTGTGATGGTGTAGCATCCAGCGGGCGATAATTCCACCACCACGAGAGACAATACCCGTAAGGCGACTTTTCACGAGGGGCAAATGCTCGATTAAGATCCCAGCATGAATCGTCATGTAGTCTACACCCTGCTGGGCATGTTTTTCAATGATATGGAGAAAATCATCCGCACACAGTTTGTCCATATCACCATGGACGCTTTCTAATGCCTGATAAATTGGCACCGTGCCGATGGGAATGGGCGAAGCATTAATTACCGCCGTACGAATCTCATCAAGGTTGCCACCACCAGTGGATAGATCCATCAGAGTATCGGCACCATACTTAACTGCTAGCTTGAGCTTATCTACTTCCTCATTAATATCTGAAGAGTTAGGGGAAGCGCCGATGTTGGCATTTACTTTACAGCTAGAAGCAATCCCAATACACATAGGCTCCAGATTGGGATGATTAATATTTGCCGGGATAATCATTCTACCCCGAGCCACTTCATCTCGAATTAAATCCGCTGGCAAGCGCTCTCTGGTAGCAACATAGTGCATTTCTTCAGTAATAATTCCCTGACGTGCATAATGCATCTGAGATACATTGCCCTGTCCTCTACGCTTGGCAATCCATTCGCTTCTCATATTTTTTTCCTTAATAAACAGCTTCCCTCCGCTGGTGCTAACCAGTCTCAGGTTCTTAGGGTATATCTCAGCCCGAATCTTTAGGCACCCCTAGCTATAGGGGAATCTTAGCATTATTTACTTCGCGCAATTATGACGGTTTGCGGAAGTAATTATTTCTTAATTCACGGCATTATTTCTTAATTTCAGGCTTGAAAACTATGCCGAAATTTCAAATGATAAACCGCTGTTTATTTTATAGATTTGAGGGTGGGCAATTTACCCACCTCACTTTGGTTCTGCCTTATGCCAGCAGCTCTGTAGCTCGTTTAACAAAATTATCGGCAGTAATACCGTTAAACTCCATAATCTGAGCCGCACTGGAGGTTGTTTCGCCTCGTTTCCAGGCAAAGACATCACGGGGACTATTGCTGCGCAGCATCACGGGTTCTAACATGGCGCTCGACCCCCCGGTAACGCCGATTAAAGCATCGCCATCGAATATAGCGGCAAATTCTGCATCGCTAAGAAAGTCGCTATCTTGGGCTTGAGTAATGGTATCCCAGGCAACATCAGTGGGACGATACAGACGACGGGGATTAATTATCGAGACAATTCTGGAGCCAATACCCTGGGATTTTAGCTCTTCTGCGGCAGCAAAAACAGGAATCAGAGTCATATCGCCAATCACGGCAAAGACTACGGTCTTATCTCCTGCATGCTCTTGTAGGACTACACCTCCTTTAGCGATCGCCTCGCGAGTTTGGGCGAGAGTAGTCCAGATTGCCAGGGGTGATTTACTGGCGGTAATGGTAATACCTTTATTTTTGGTCCCCAAAGCCCATTCATAGCAAGCCTGGATACTGTTGGCATCACAGGGGAAGAGAGGAAAAACATTGCCATTACGCATCATGCCCGCAAAATAGTTTTCGACTTCAGGACGTTGGTGTGTCCAGCCGTTACGTCCCTGCTCTAATGCTCCTGCGGTAAATAAAGTGATAGTCGATGGAGTTGGGCGGCGTAATTCTGCCATTGCTTGAGTGACTGTTTGCCAGATTGGTAAGCCATTGATGGCAAAAGATTCATAGGAACACCAGAGAGTTCGCGCACCAAATAAAGCTTGGGCAGCAGCGAGTCCCGCACAGGCATCTTCGCTGAGGGGTTCGTATACTTGTCCTTGGGGCTGTTGGAAATAGGTGGCGTCGGTGGTGGGGTGAATGATTTTGAGAGCTGTATTGATATTTTTGATACCTGATGCGGCGTTACCATCGGCATTGGCAACGATAAAGTCTTTGTCCTGCTGTCCCACATAGGCAGCGATCGATCCCATAGCTGTCGTAGCAATTTGTTTATCACCACCGACGCTATATTCTTCTAGAGGCAATTGACCCAAATCGGGAATTGTATACTCTTGTTCGGTAACGGCTGTCTTAACTGCGGCACCACCGTTGGAGCGGACATAATTATCGCGCACTAGCTGCCAGGCGGCTGGGGTTAAGGCTCTTTCTTTGAGGGCAGCAACGATGTAGTCTTTGGTGACGCTGTCCCCAGGATAGAGATTATGAGACTGTGCACCTCGCTTGTGGACTCCTGCTCCCTTAAGCTGCTTGACAATTAGTACCGTTAGCTTGCCGTTGAGGGCAGATTTAGCTGCTTTATCGACTCCGGCAAGTACCGCCTGAGTAAACGTCATTCGACCAGCTAGGGAAAAGAGGGTGCTGTCTACATAGTCGCTCGCCTGGTTACTATCATCGTAGTCTTTGGCATCTACTAGAATAATCTCGGCAAAGCCGTTCCCCGCCCAGTAGTCAATCATCTCTGCATTAGTTTTGGTCGAAACCATACTGTGATGCTCTTGAGAATAGCCGTTCCAAACCAGAATTGGCAGGAAGTTAGTCACCTGGGGGTAGGCAGTATTAAAATGACCGAAACTGCTCATAATGTAGGGTTCACCTAAGCCACCATCGCCGATTGTCACGGGAAAGAGAGTGCCGGGATGGAGTTTGGCTCCCGCCATGGCAAAGTGCTGCCCCTGTCCTAAAGGCCCGGCGGGATTGAGCAAACCGGGGATTTGTCCCGAGAGGTGTCCCAACAAACCATCCATTTCTCGAAAGCGATCGCCCATTTCTTGGACATTATTAATGCCCATCGCCTCTAAAGAAGTATCTAAAAAGACGTTGCTATAAAAGCCCGGAGCGTGGTGTCCCACTTCGGTAATAATATTTTTATGACCCAGCATTACCAGTGCCGCGATCGCATCGGCAATTGAGGCAAACCCCCCCGGATGTCCTGACTGCTTACTGGCGGTAACCTGAAGGGTTAGATAACGCAAAGCATCAGCAGCCAACATAGTTTGATATACGGCGGCTTTATCAGTTGGATCGGCGATCGCCGTTTGTCCCTCTTTTATGGCAGGAGAACTATACTGCTCAAAATCTGGCAGAGTATCTTTGAAATGTTTAATTCCTTGGCAAAAAGCGGGAACATTTGTGGCAACGGTCATAAATCTGTCCTTATGTTTTGGGATCTGCAAGTATTAAGTAAATCTTACAGTTTTGGGTGCGGCTGAAACAGACAGATCTGCTAATCAATCCTATTAGCCAACCCCTTAACCAAAAAAAACGCCGCAGACTTAGGTAAATCTGAGCGCTTAATCTAATTTGAAATTATGGGAGAATCGCGATCGCGATAGTCGGGGTTAATAGCTATTGAAAAGAAGTTGTTAATTACACCCCAGACATTATTATTTTTATTCTTGTTCTAGCAGTCGCCCCAGTCTATCTTTCATGTCCTGAATTTTGCGATCGCATTTAGGAACTGCCACCACCCGGACATCAATTTCCAAGATGTTGTCCAATCTAGTAGTTTTTTCCCATACCTTTACCTCTGAATTTGATTCATGTTGGTAGCGAAAAGTCAGAGTATCGGATTCTACTTCTAAGATTTCTACGTTTTTGAGCCAGCCGTTGCTGCTCTGGACATATAGCCAGACATTAGGTTGACCGATAAGTTCTTGTAGTTTACTTTCCATAGGAAAAAATTAAGCTGACTGCATAGATGAGTAATATATTTTATCCACTATAAAATATATTTTTTTTGCCTGCACTGTTAAAAATCAATTGTTTTTCTATCTTGAGGTAGATGATAAAACATAAAGTTTTGCAGCAAAAGTTGCCGACGTTACACTACAGGTTCAGAATTTGGGCACTGCACCGCAATAAATTAAGATTTTAGGGTGTATAAATACAGTAAATTGAGCCGATATGTCCAATATCCAGTACGTCAGCATGACTGTAGCCAATATGGAGCAGTCGATTAAATTCTATTCAGAAGTTCTCTCGTTTCAGAAGATTAAAGATATAGAAGTTGCCGGAGAAGATTGGGAAAGGCTACAGGGAGTCTTTGGTCTAAGAATGCGTGTAGTTCAGATGCAGCTTGGAGATGAGATTATTGGCTTAATGGAATATTTAACGCCTCAAGGAAAACCTGTCCCGGTTGACTCTCGCAGTAATGATCGCTGGTTTCAGCATATGGCAATTATTGTCAGCGATATGGATCGAGCCTATCAGCACCTCCGCCAGCACAACGTCACCCAAACTTCGACTAATCCGCAGATTTTGCCAGAAAACTTGGACTCTTCAGGTATCGGCGCTTATATTTTCAAAGACCCCGATGGGCATAACCTAGAACTGCTAACCTTTCCCCCAGACAAAGCCCCGTCAAAGTGGTCGCAACCAACGGATAAACTATTTTTAGGTATCGACCATACTGCTGTTGGCGTTAAGAGTGCCCAGGCTAGTTTTGGACTATATCGCGATTGTCTCAAGCTGGAATTTGTGGGCGATGTCGAAAATTACGGTACGGAATTTGAACACGTAACGGGAGTGTTTGGTTCACGAGTTCACGTCAATACTTTGGTGGGTAAAGCAGGTATTGGGTTTGAACTGTTAGATTATCTCGCTCCTAGTGACGGTAGAGATATGCCGGTAGATAGTCGCGCCTGTGATTTATGGCACTATCAAACTACGATAATGGTAGATGATTTGGCTCAATTAGAGTTGGAATTGCGTTCTGCACCCTGTCAGCTTGTCTCTCCAGGCATTGTGAAGATGTCTGATAACGACCTAGGGTTTAGTCAGGCGCTATCGGTGAGAGATCCAGACGGTCATTTTCTCTGTTTGGTGCAGTCATAATTAGACTGAGATGATGATCGTTTTGACTAATTTCCTCATAGTTAGAGCGATCTCATTTTGGAGGATTAAGGATTGGTTTTTCTTTTCCCCTTTGCTTCTCAAAAAACTCATTCACTACGATTATTGCTGCCGATCTGTTATACCAGAGGCGAAACTATTTCAGATAACGATGAGCGAAATTCTCTTTGATGAAGTACCTGCCGTTGACCTCCATGATTTTACTTTAGGTAATGCTTTCGTTAAGCAAGCTTTTGTGCAAACTTTGGGCAATGCCATGGAAAATATTGGTTTTGTCGCGGTCAAAAATCATGGTTTAACCGATGCCATGACTGCCAACCTCTATCGAGCCGTCAAGCAGTTTTTTGCCCTCCCCGAAGCGGTTAAGCTCGACTATGAAGTGCCCAATATTGGCGGACAGAGGGGCTATACGGCTAGAGGAAAAGAACATGCCAAAGGACGCAACGTTGGCGATTTAAAAGAGTTTTATCATGTCGGACAGGAACTAACCTCAAGGGAATTAGCTAAGTTTGACTATCCGCAAAATATTTTTCCGACCGAAGTACCGGAGTTTGCCCCAGCGACAATTACCGCATATCAGACTCTCGCAGCAGCGGGGATAGAGATTTTGAGAGCGATCGCTCTATACTTAGACTTAGATAAAAACTATTTTGATCGCCAGGTCATTAAAGGCAATAGTATTCTGCGTCCGATTCATTATTTCCCCCTAACTAACCCCGCCGATATTCCATCCAATGCCGTTCGTGCTGCCGCTCATGGCGATATCAATCTCATTACCCTCTTAATGGGTGCTAGTGCTGAAGGGTTACAAATTTTACGCCAAGATGGCAAGTGGATTCCTGTTACGGCTTTACCCCATCAGATTGTAGTTAACGTCGGGGATATGTTAGAAAGATTGACCAATAAAAAACTGCGATCGACAATTCATCGCGTGGTTAATCCGGTGGCGGGACAATGGCATCAGCCGAGATATTCCATTCCATTTTTTATGCATCCCGTTTCGGAAATGGATCTTTCTTGTTTGCCCAACTGTATCGATCAACAGCATCCCCGGCAGTTTGAGGATATTACCGCAGGAGAGTTCTTAACCCAGCGATTGCAGGAAATCGGTTTAATTTAATGTGAGTTCGGGTTAACAAAATTTGTCGTTTAGGTAGCTCTAAGCTCTAAGCTTTGAGCCATAAGCCTTTAAGTTATTTTCTATTGGCTATAGGCAAAAAAAAGACAGGTATGTAACCTGCCTCCAATCATATTTATTCAATTAAGCTTTAACCAAACGGAAATTAGTACAAACTAATTGAAAGCTTTCTAGAAGTCCATTTCTGCTGCTTGAACTCTTTCTACCTGTTTCTTCTTAATTACGAGTAAGATTTGGCAGATCATAATACCGCCAGCAAAAGCCATCAAGCCACCAATCCGAGCGGGACTCTGCAATACTACTTCAGTATCCATTTGACCAAAGCCACCAACGTTGGGGTTATTAGTCAGAGCATCACCAGCAGCAATCGCTTGACCTTCTGTAGCAATCAGTTCAGGTCCAGCAGGAATTGTGTCGGTAACTGTACCATCTGCTGTATCGATATCAACGGTATAGCCACCAGCTTCTTGAGGTGCGATCGCGACGATAGTACCAGAAGCAGAAGCTTTGATTTGGTTGTTGTTACTAGCTTCACCAGTAGGATAAACCTGTCCGCGACCACGGTTGGCACCTAGATGAACGGCATACTTACCAAAGTTGATGTTTTTATCAGTTTTGGGGTTAGGAGAAAGTACGGGGAAAACAATTTCTTGATACTGTTCGCCAGGAAGCGGACCAACTAGAACGACATTGTCGTCGCCTTCCTTATACTCTTGGAAATATAAGCCACCAGTTTTTTCCTTCATTTCTTCAGGAACACGGTCTTCCGGTGCGATTTTAAAGCCGTCGGGCAACATTAATACAGCACCAACGTTCAAACCACCTTTAGAACCATCTCCTAGTACCTGTTGGCTGGCTAGGTCGTAAGGAATTTTGACTACTGCTTCAAATACAGTGTCGGGTAGAACAGACTGAGGAATTTCGACTTCTGCCTCTTTTTCTGCTAGGTGACAGTTAGCACAAACAATTCTGCCTGTTGCTTCTCGAGGAGTTTCTGGTGCAGTTTGTTGCGCCCAAAAAGGATATGCCGCCGCCGATTGCGATACCGCTAGATCGCTGGCAAAGAAAAGGGCGACAGTAGCGATCGCCACTACGGTAGATTTAGTAATTATGTCCTTGGCTAACTTTAATAGTGCCAATGGTTTCAATGTTCTCATTTGTTAGATTGACAATCTCAAAAAGATTAATACAGATGAATAATATTTACTGTTGATAGTCCAGATTTGAGTCAGGAAGGGGCAACGAATTTGCCTTAGAATCCTCTATGCTCTCATCTACTATCGTTTGAATTACGCCCAGTAAGGTGCTTCGCCAGTACGGAAATCAGTTTC
>JBCBIN010000151.1:0-7942 GCA_038524555.1 Cyanobacteria bacterium J06623_7
TGAATGTGGTCAAATTCAAGGAAGCCTACAGTCGTATATATAGCGACCAGGGTGATCTTGAGCCAAGCTTTATACCTGGTAAAGAAGGTGCAGAGACTAATTGCAGACTAAAACAGGGAACGAATAGTTCAATTAGTTACGAGAGTCTGTAATATAACGGCCACCACCTAAAGACAATAAGGATAAAGCAATTTTATCTGAAACCTTGTCTATGGTGAAGAGATAGTCCAGAGAGTAGGGAAACCTACACCAATCTGAAGCGCTAGGTCGCCAGTTCAAATCTGGCCAGTCCCGTTGTCTCTTAAATCTAGCTATTTTATAGCTCTTAACTTAGTGTTTTGAGCCAGTTGCTATCGGTCTTTAAAATTTTATTGCGTAGCCGGATGGTGAGCTGCGGGAAAATATACACTTGCAATGTATAGGATAAAAATTTTAAATTACGACCCCGTTTATGGCTTATTACTGGTTTAAAGCATTCCACTTAATTGGCATTGTTGTCTGGTTTGCTGGTTTATTTTATTTAGTACGGTTATTTGTCTACCATGCCGAGGCAGAGCAAGAGCCCGAACCCGCTCGCAGCATCCTCAAAAAGCAATACGGCATCATGGAGCAGCGTCTCTATGGCATCATTACGACTCCAGGGATGATTCTGACCGTAGCTATGGCAATTGGTTTGATTTCTACCGAGCCAGAAATTTTAAAATCGAGCTGGCTACACATCAAACTAGTTTTTGTCGTGTTGTTAATTGGCTATCATCATTTTTGCAAGCGCCTGATGAAGAAGCTGGCAGCAGGAGAATGTCAGTGGACGGGGCAGCAGTTTCGAGCCTTAAATGAAGCACCAACAATTTTACTGGTCTTAATTGTTTTGTTGGCAGTATTCAAAAACAGTCTGCCTTTAGATGCGACTACCTGGTTAGTAGCGGCTCTAGTTATTACTATGGTGGCTAGTATTCAGCTTTATGCGAAAAAACGCCGTAAGGATAAAGAAAAGCTGGCGCAACAGCAGCCAGAATTTGCTTCCAGTGCCAGCGAATAGTTTGACAAAATTTAGGGTGAAGCAGGTTCAATAAATAATTGAATCTTGTCTGAACTTTGGTTAGGTAAATTGATTACACGTCCTACTCAGCCAAACTTTATTCTATTGTTGTATTTTATTCTTGTAGCTTGAGGCTTGTTGCTTAGAGCTTATAGCTAGAGATAAATGTATTTAAAGAGCTTGCACTTGCGATCGTTTCGTAACTATATCGATCGCCAGGTTGAATTTACGGCGCAAAAAACGATCTTAGTTGGCAATAATGCTCAGGGAAAATCTAACTTGCTCGAAGCAGTAGAGTTACTAGCCTCCCTCAAAAGCCATCGTACTAGTCGCGATCGCGAACTGGTATTAGATTCAGCTACCGCAGGACAGATTCAGGCTACCGTCGAACGAGCATATGGCACTAGCGAACTGAGTATGGTCTTCCGCAAGCAAGGACGGCGTACCGTGGCGGTAAATCGCGAAAACATGCGTCGTCAGCTCGACTTTTTGGGCGTACTCAATGCCGTTCAGTTTTCTAGTCTTGACTTAGATTTAGTTAGAGGGGCACCGGAGTCTCGTCGTAGCTGGATCGATAGCTTGCTAATTCAGCTCGAACCGGTATATTCCAGCATTTTACAGCAGTATAACCAGGTCTTAAAACAGCGTAACGCCTTACTCAAAAAAATTCGTCTGGTACGTCAAGAAACAGGAGATAATAGCCCGTTTTTAAACGAGTACGAACCCCAGCTAAAACTATGGGACGAACAGCTAGCCGCAGCGGGTTCCCGGGTAGCGCGACGTCGAGCGAGGGTAATCACCAGACTAGCGCCAATTGCCGAGTCCTGGCACAAGTGCATCAGCGGTGAAACAGAACATCTAGCCATCAATTATCAGCCCAACGTCGAATGGCAAAAAGACGACCCCGCTACAGTACAGCAAGCTTTTTTAGCCAAGATTCAGGATCGACGCCTGGCAGAACAGTATCAGGGCAAAACCGTCGTCGGTACCCACCGGGACGAAATCGAATTTGCGATCGACTGTACTCCCGCTCGCTACTATGGTTCCCAGGGACAACAGCGTACTCTCGTATTGGCGCTAAAACTAGCAGAGTTAAAGCTAATTGAAGAAGTAATTGGCGAACCACCTTTGCTATTACTCGACGATGTATTAGCCGAACTAGATCCCAACCGTCAAAAACAACTTTTAGAAGTAATTGGCGATCGCTTTCAAACTATTATTACTACAACTCATATCGACACCTTCGATCGCGATTGGACTAAAGATTCGCAGATCTTAGCGGTAGAAGCAGGAGAAATTAGCGAGGTTTTTTCGAGTTAATCCTGAAGCATAATCTAAAATGGAAATTAATTGGAAGGACAATACTTCTAACTTTTCAATTCAGATTCACTGTCTCCCTCGCTCCCGTTTGTACCTGCCACAGTCCTGCATACACACCATTTTGAACCAGCAGTTCTTCATGAGTACCCCGTTCGATTAGCTGTCCGCGATCCATGACGTAAATGCAGTCGGAATGTCTGATTGTTGACAGTCGATGAGCGATCGCAATAGTCGTTCTGTTTTGGGTAATTTTTTCTAAGGATCGGGCAATAGCGGCTTCGGTTTCGTTATCGACAGCAGAGGTGGCTTCATCCAGAATCAAAATTGGTGGATCTTTTAAAATAGCTCTGGCGATCGCAATGCGCTGTTTTTGTCCGCCGGAAAGTTTTTGTCCCCTTTCCCCGACGATAGTGTCATAACCCTGGGGTAACTCACTAATAAACTGGGCTGCTTCGGCAATTTTGGCGGCGGCTTCAATTTGACTTAGGGTAGCATCGGGAGAACCATAGCTAATATTTTCTCTGACTGTACCGTGAAATAAAAAGACGTCCTGACTGACTAAACCGATGGCGCGGCGTAAATCCCAGAGGACGATATCTTCAATATTTTTGCCGTCGAGGGTAATCGTACCAGATTGGACTTCATACAGTCGCAGCAGCAACTTCACCAGAGTACTTTTGCCCGAACCTGTCGCCCCAACTATGGCAATGGTTTGTCCGGCAGGAATATCTAATGATAGATGCTGAATTACTGGTTCTCTCTGATTGTAGGCAAAGGTAATGTTGTCTAATTTAACTGCACCGCGAATCGTCTCTAGAGGTAAAGATTTTTCCCCCGAATCGATCGCCACAGGAGTATCGAGCAAATCCATAACCCGCTTAATCGAAGCCATGGCTCTTTGATACAGATCGAATGTTTGTCCCAAACGAGTCAGAGGCCATAATAGTCTTTGGGTAATAAAGACCAAGACACTGTAAGTTCCTACTGCCAAAGTACCGTTAGCCGTCTGCATCCCTCCATAAAGTAATATTGCTGTAAAACCAGCCAAAATTACCATACGAATCAGGGGAATAAACGCCGCCGACAGGGCGATCGCTTTTTGGTTACTGTCTCGATAGGCATGACTGTCTTTGCTCAGACGCTCTAGCTCATAATTTTCAGTCGTAAAACTTTTAATCGTGGTAATGCCGCTAAGATTATTTGACAGCCGCGAGTTTAAGCTACTGACCCTTTCCCGTACCTCTGCATATCTGGGGGCTAACCATCCTTGAAAGGCGATCGAACCCCAAATAATAATCGGAATTGGCACCACTGCCATCCAGGCAATATCGGGAGTGAGGACAAAAAACGAACCGCCGACAATAATAACCGTCGCTAAAACATGAATAATCTCATCTGCCCCAACGTCGAGAAACCTTTCTAGCTGATTGATATCATCGTTAAGAACTGAAAGCAAAGCCCCCGTGCTGCGCTCTTCAAAATAAGCCAGTTCCAAATCTTGAACATGACTGTAAGCATCTAGCCTTAAATCGTGCTGCATGTTTTGCGCTAAATTACGCCAGAGACGAGTGTAGGCATATTCAAATGCTGACTCTAGAATCCACACCAACGCCGAGAGAATCGACAGCACTACCAACTGACCAAAAACATCGGTAACACCAAATTTAGCGACAATAGAATTTTCTTGTTGCACCACCACATCCACCGCCGCTCCAATAATTGCGGGAGGAGCCAGGTCGAAAAGGTTATTTAAAATCGAACAGATGCTCGCCTGCCACACAATTGGCTTGTACTTGTCTCCGTAGCGCAAAAGCCTTTTGAGGGGATGGATCGATGATTTAGCGTTACCTACAGTCATGGGTCGAGCAAATTAAATTGTGATTATGCCAACCTATCAGACTTTGGTACTGCCAGGCTGAGTCAGGAGATAGATCACACTCTTCGAGGGCACGCAGCAAAGGCATAAATATGATCCCTTTACCTATCAGCGATCGCTCACTTAATTATCACCAGGCTGTAACAAATATAGAACTTTTGTTTAACTCGCTACATCAATTCACTCAAACAAAAGCTAAAAATAGTGTTGACACTTTACTTTCGTTGTGCATCCGACAGGTTTGTAGCTGTTTATTTTCATATCGGTTTACACAAGTTAATATTAGTATATAATTGCTACAAAATAAATTAAGACCTATTTAAGAACCCCTAAATATAAGTCAGTTTTAGGCGCGATCGCAGTAATCATATTTCCCTAACTTTTTCTTATGAAAGATACTCAAACCAAGCTCCCTCATGTAGTTATAGTCGGTGGTGGTTTTGGCGGACTTTATGCAGCAAAATCGTTAAAGAATGCGCCCGTGAAGGTAACTTTAATTGATAAGCGCAATTTCCATCTGTTTCAACCCCTCCTCTATCAAGTGGCGACAGGAACCCTCTCCCCCGCTGATATCGCTTCTCCCCTGCGGGTGGTTTTGAGTAAGCATAAGAATACTCAAGTTTTGCTAGATAAAGTAGTAGACATCGACCCCGAAGCCAAAAAGGTTCACCTAGAGGATCGCGATGCTTTAGATTATGATGCGTTGATCGTCGCTACTGGAGTCAGCCACCACTACTTTGGTAACGACCAGTGGCAGGATGATGCACCTGGGTTAAAGACCGTTGAGGATGCGTTAGAAATGCGCCGTCGAATCTTTATGGCGTTTGAAGCAGCAGAAAAAGAAACCGATCCTGTCAAACGTCAGGCATTGCTGACCTTTGTGGTTGTTGGAGGTGGCCCCACAGGGGTAGAATTAGCTGGTGCGATCGCCGAAATTGCTCATCAGTCAGTTAAAGAAGATTTCCGCGATATCGATACCACTCAGGCAAAGGTCTTACTGTTTGAAGGGATGGATCGCATTTTGCCTCCCTACGCCGAAGAATGTTCCGTTAAGGCGCGTCAGTCCTTAGAACAACTGGGGGTAGATGTTCAGACTAAAACTTTAGTTACTAACATTGGCGACAACTGCGTAACCTATCGTCAAAATGATGCTGAGCATAGCGTTAATGCCCACACGATTCTTTGGGCAGCGGGAGTTAGAGCTTCATTTATGGGTAAAGTATTGGCAGAACGCACGGGAGCAGAATTAGACCGCGCGGGTAGAGTAGTAGTCGAACCAGATTTGAGTATCAAAGACTATCCCGATGTATTTGTCATTGGTGATTTGGCTAATTTCCCCCATCAGGGCGAGCGTCCCTTACCGGGAGTGGCTCCTGTAGCCATGAAGGAAGGAGAATATGTTGCCGACTTACTGGCAAAAAGATTTATTGGCGTGAAGGTAAAATCCTTTAGCTATAAAGACTTGGGCAGCATGGCGGTAATCGGTCAGAATAAAGCCGTTGCCGATCTGGGGTTTGCTCGCTTCTCTGGCTTCGTGGCCTGGATTGTCTGGATTTTCGCTCATATCTACTACCTAATTGAGTTCGATAACAAGCTGGTAGTCATGATTCAGTGGGCTTGGAACTACGTTACCCAAGGTAGAGGAGCTCGTTTAATTACCATCAACACCTCCCCACAGCTAGAGATAGAAAGCAAAAAGCAATCGGCAGCAGCAGAATCGGCAGCTAAATCAGAAGCTAAGTCAAAAGAAGCTGTATCCGTCAGCTAGGTTTATCTACAGATCAAAGTAAAGCTAGAGAGCGTTTTAAAACGCTGTTTTAAAACATTTTAAAAACATACCCCCGTTGACAAGAAAAATCATCGGGGGTTTTATTTCGTTCGAGTAAAAATTTACTTCTTACTTCTGACTCTCTACTTAACTCCTTGTGGGTTCGGGAATCGAGACATCAAGCAAATTAACTTCTTGCTCCAAGCTATCCAAAGATGGAGTCATAGCCTCAACGTTGCCCACAACTAAGGTGACAATCTGACTTGGCTGGAGATACTCTTGAGCCACTTCTAAAATATCCTCTCTCGTGGTGTTTTTTACCTCATCCTGATATGCAAAAATAAAGTCTTCTGGGTAGTCATAGTACTCATAGCGAATCAGTCGCGATAAAGTTTGGCTGGGACTCTGAAAATTAAACACAAAAGAATTAAGAATAGATTCTTTAGCATTAGCTAACTCCTGTTCGCTTACCAACTCCTGACGCAGCCGCTCAATTTCTTGAGTTACCGACTCGATTAGAGGAACAGTATTATTAGTTTGAGTCTGTCCTCCCGCAATGAATACACCGTCATAATCGTAAGCAGGACTCCAAGAACCATACACCGTATAGGCCAAACCCTGCCGCGATCGCACTTCGTTAAATAATCTGCCGCCAAAACCATTGAGTACCCCATTGAGGACGCTGAGGGTGGGATAATCCGGGCTATCTAGCTGACCACCAATATGACCCAAAATAATGTTGCTTTGAGTTTGTTGGGGACGCTCGATCGCAAATATACCGCTATCAAAAGCTTGAGAAGTAGCGGGAACCTCTAATGCCGGAGGAGGAGTATCTACCTGCCAATCACCAAAAGCAGCTTGCACTCTCTCAATCATATCTGCGCGATCAAAATCACCGACGATACCCATAATGATATTTTCGGGACGTACATAATTCTGATAAAAGTCGATCGCATCCTCACGAGAGATGTTATCTAGAGTCTGATACTCAATCGTACGGGCATAAGGACTGGTTTCACCATAGATGACCTTATTAAACTCCCGGCGGGCAATGGAGCCAGGATCGTCATTGCGGCGGGCAATCGAACCCTGCTGTTGTCTTTTGGCGATCGCAAATTTATTAGGAGCAAAAGCTGGCTGACGCAGCACTTCAGTAAAGATAGGAAACACCGTATCTAAGTCTTCAGTAAGGGTACTAAAGCTCGCACTACCGGAGCTATTACCAATCTGAGTTTCAACGCTAGCGGCTTTCTGTTCGAGCAGGGTATTTAGCTTGTCAGCAGGATGATTTTTCGTTCCCCCACTGCGCATTACTGTCCCCGTTAACTGTGCCAAACCAACTTTATTAGCCGGTTCATAGCGCGCTCCCGTACGGATAATCGCCGTCCCACCAATGAGCGGAAAATCTCGATCTTCCACCAGATAAACCACCATGCCGTTATCGAGTTCATAGCGATCGTATTCTGGCAACTCGATTTCTGGCAAAGGCTCGAATTCCAAGTCTGTATAGTGCTTGGGCGTATCGGCGATCGCATTAGAGCGAATAGTAAACGACAATAAAACTGTTAATAAGGCTAATCCCAACCAGGAAAATATTCTCTTACTCATCTATATCTGTATCAAAAGAAGCTCTACCATTGTATCTAGTGATGCATGGACTTTAATTTATTGGGAATCATTTTCGTACTGCTGCGCTTAAGTAATAAGTAATGAGTAACGAGTAATGAGTAATGAGTTTGCTCGATAGTCAACTATTTCTACGACTAGAACACCAATAAATAACCTATCTATCTAATTGAAGATTTAAACTCAGTAAATCTTCACTGAGTCTTTTTACTTGTTGCAAAACGGGGATGCTCCCTATATAAATGGAAATATGATTGCTATCAAATAATTGATGGAAAAGAAAAATTAAATATAGATTTTGATTTTTCTTTTC
>JBCBIN010000152.1:0-7926 GCA_038524555.1 Cyanobacteria bacterium J06623_7
TATCGTTACGAACTACTCCTAGCCACAGACCAAAAAAAATAATGATGTTGGCAAGGGGAAGGCTGTTGGTCACACCGTAGAGGGTGATGATAGGCGAGAAAAACGGCGCTAACCAGGGAAACTGAGATAGCAAAATAACGCCAAAGGGGAGGGAATAAACTAGGGGGAAGAGATAGATTAAAGCACCGAAGCTACGGTCTTTGAAATCTGTTTCGGGGGTATTCATGATTGTATTAAAGGATAAGTGCCTTAAATACTATTATCTTAGAGCGACATCGAACCATTTAGCACGCCAAGACGTGTGTGCCAGAATTTACCGCTAGTTTAACCATCGCTATGCTAAAAATTATGCTGCTAGATGAAGTCTTATTTTATCGCTTTAGTTTGTATCTGCAGCGCAATAGAAATCCAAACCAAAAAGCAGCAGTTACTCTAATGTATCTTCGCCCAATAGGCGATCGAGGATACGGCGGTTTCCTACCTGAAAGCCTCTAACCTCGCTTTGCATATCTGTAATTACCTTCATCGAATCCAAAAATAATTCTGTCCCTTCTGCCATTCTCATTGTTAGACGGTCTATTTTAGAATCTTGTGCCTTAATAGCTTCGCTGTTGGCTTTAATAGCTTCGCTGTTAGCCTCAATTTTGGCTGTATTACTATGGCTGAGCTTTATTGCTGACTCTAGCAACTTTTCCATTTGAGTCAATCTTTGTTTTGGGGTAAGCTCTTGGCTCATGTTTTTGACGATTGTTATTCCCTTTCTCAGCTTATTCTATCGCGATCGCTGAAACAGATGAACTAGGGGCTAAATCTGCGCTATTTTAAAGATTAAGAAGATATATATACTTACTTTAAATGAGCTTATTTAATCTGCAAGCGCCTTTTGAACCAGGAGGAGATCAGCCTGAAGCGATCGCGCAATTGACCGATTCACTACAGCAGGGCAATCGTTTTCAAACTTTATTGGGAGCTACAGGGACGGGTAAGACATTTTCGGTAGCGAACCTAATTACTAACGTCCAGAAGCCAACTTTAGTCTTGGCGCATAATAAGACTCTCGCCGCGCAGCTATGTAATGAGCTAAGACAGTTTTTTCCTGACAACGCCGTGGAGTATTTTGTTAGCTATTACGATTACTATCAGCCAGAGGCGTATATTCCCGTTAGCGATACCTATATTGAAAAGACGGCTTCGATTAACGACGAGATTGATATGTTGCGCCATTCGGCAACGAGATCGCTATTTGAACGTAAAGACGTAATTGTCGTTGCTTCCATTAGCTGTATCTACGGTTTAGGGATGCCAGCAGAATATCTTAAGGCAGCAGTACCTCTAGAGTTAGGCATGGAGGTAGATCAGCGGGAGTTGTTACGAGATTTAGTTACGGTGCAGTATTCTCGTAATGATATTGAACTGGAACGAGGACGCTTTCGGGTTAAGGGAGATGTGTTAGAGATTGTTCCTGCCTATGAAGATCGAGTGATTCGGGTCGAATTTTTTGGCGATGAGATTGAAGCGATTCGCTATGTCGATCCGGTTACGGGGGAGATTTTGCAGAGTATGAACGGGGTAAGTATTTATCCCGCCCGGCACTTTGTAACGCCGAAAGAAAGACTAGATGCAGCCTGTTTGAATATTCGTCAGGAGTTGGAAGGACGACTTATTGAGTTGGAGAAGGAAAATAAGCTACTCGAAGCCCAGCGGTTGGAACAGCGTTGCCGTTATGACCTAGAGCTACTACAGGAAGTTGGTTACTGTAACGGAGTAGAAAATTATTCTCGCCACCTAGCCGGGAAAAATCCGGGCGATCCGCCAGAATGCCTGGTAGATTACTTTCCCGATGATTGGCTGTTGGTGATTGATGAGTCTCACGTGAGCGTTCCCCAGATTCGGGGCATGTATAATGGCGATCGCGCCAGAAAAAAGGTTTTGATCGACCATGGCTTTAGACTCCCCTCGGCAGCAGATAATCGCCCCCTCAAGGCAGAAGAGTTTTGGCAGAAGGTCAATCAGTGCGTGTTTGTCTCGGCAACTCCAGCAAAGTGGGAACTAGAACAGTCTGAAGATCGAGTAGCACAGCAAATTATTCGTCCGACGGGAGTAATCGACCCTGAAATTTTAGTTCGTCCGACAGAGGGACAGGTAGACGATCTTTATGGCGAAATTCACGAACGTTTGGCGAAGAAAGAACGCGTTTTAGTCACCACCCTAACTAAGAAGATGTCGGAAGATCTGAGCGAGTATTTTGCCGAACGGGATATCAAGGTGCAGTATCTACACTCGGAAATTAAGTCCATCGAACGGATTGAAATCTTGCAGTCTTTGCGTCGGGGTGATGTGGATGTTTTGATTGGGGTAAACCTGCTGCGGGAGGGTTTAGATTTGCCGGAAGTATCTCTCGTGGCAATTTTAGATGCCGATAAAGAAGGTTTTTTGCGGTCAGAAAGCTCAATTATCCAAACAGTTGGTCGGGCGGCGCGTCACGTCCAGGGGCAGGCAATTTTATATGCCGATAATCTAACTAAAAGTATGGCGCGAGCGATTGAAGAAACTGAAAGAAGGCGTAATATTCAGATTGCCTACAACAAGCGTCACAATATTACTCCTAAGCCAATTATCAAAAATGAAGAGAACTCGATTCTGGCTTATTTAGACATTTCCCGCCGTTTAAATAGCGAACAGCTAGAGGAAGTCTACGAAAAGTCATACGATTTACCTTTAGAAAAAATTCCCGCCCTCATCGAACAGCTAGAGGCCAAAATGAAGGATGCAGCCAAAGAAATGGAGTTTGAAGAAGCAGCAAAATATCGCGATCGCATTCTCAAGCTCAGAAACAGATTATTGGGTCGCAAAACCACCAGCTAAAGAGCCAATATCTCTGACAATATCTCTGGAGAAAATAACTAACAATGGATTCTAAATGATGTTACGCGCTAGCTAATTAATTGAGACCGAGATTAGGGACTGGGGACTGGGGCTAACCAGTAGAATTAATTTTTGATGTATTTGTTGACCTATTCATTTTTGCCTTGTTGTTGAGATTTGATAAAACGACAGTAGCCATTAAGATTCTTTTCAATCTTCTCTTTAAGAGAGCGCACCCAGTCTAACTGTTCGGTAGTGCAATAACCTAAACTCTCAGCAATAATAAAAGCACTCAAAGTCTCAGATAAAGAGCCACGAGCGATATAGAGGAATCGTAAACGCTCTAAATAATGGTAGCGCCCATAACTTTCTGCTATGTTAAGTAAAATACTACAGGAAGCTCGGCGCATTTGGTCACTTAAATTGTAGCGTTCATGATTGGGCAGATCATTTGCCAAGCGGTAAGTTGCTTTAAGTAGTTTCAAGCTATCTTGATAAAATTCTAAAGACTCAAAACCTTTGTCTATCATGGGCTTGTTTCCTAATCCCCAATCCCCAATCCCCAATCCCTATTTTTACAGATTAATTGATGCGTAACATCAAATTCTAAATTAAACTATTACGAAGCTATCAGACTTAAAACTGAACAATTGTAACCTCGGTCTTGAGCTAAATTAAGTGCCTTATCCGCAGTTACTAATAGTTGCCCGCTTGATGAATCCGAACTCGGCATCACCGCCGATACCCCAAGGCTGAGAGAAATGCGATCGCTTACCAAAGAGCCAGGATGGTAAATATTTAAGGCTTTAACTGCAAGACGAATTTTCTCCGCTACCAATAGGGCATTTTCAGCAGATGTTCGGGGTAAAATTATGGCAAATTTTTCTCCTTCATAGCGAGCAACTAAATCTCCCGGGCGATTAACGCTACTGGCGATCGCTCGTGCCACCTTTTTAAGACAAATATCACCCTTTTGATGACCAAAGCGATCGTTATATAGTTGAAAATAATCAATATCCCCCAGAATTAATCCCAAAGAAAACTGTTCTCTTTTGCCTCGCTGCCATTCTCGCATCAAGAATTTATCAAAGTGACGGCGATTAGAGATATTAGTTAACCCGTCCACAATTGCCATTCGGTGCAGCTTCTGGTTGAGTTCGAGCAACTTTAATTCCATCGCTTGACGGCGTTTAATCTCCATCTCTAACTGTTTATTTTTTGCCTCTAATTCTGCCTGTAAGTGGCAAAACTTGAGCTGGCTTTCCACTCGCACGATTACCTCCTCGATCTCAAAGGGCTGGGTAATATAGTCGTTGCCACCCAACTTAAAAACCCGAGCCTTGTTGTTTAGATCTGGTATGACTGTAATGAAGACAACAGGAATCTTGCTGGTAACGGAGTGTTGTTGAAGTAGACGACAAACCGATACTCCTGCTATTTCTGGCATGTTGATATCTAATAGAATCAAGTCTGGGATGCTAGCTTTCGCTCGCTTGATAGCTACGGTAGCGCGATCGCACTTTTCTACCTCATGTCCTCGAATCGTGAGTATCGTCTCTAGAAAATCCAGATTTTCGGCTGAATCATCAACGATTAAAATTTTAGCCGGCTCTTGAGTCGGGATCCTGATCGCATTTTGTCGTTTGGTTTGGTTGAGAGACTGAGATTGTGGGGCATTACGCATACTACCTTTAATGCATTTGTCTAAATTCTAGACAATTAAATTACTCGATTGCATATATCCGGTATCAGACTTAGGCAATTTAAATAATTTTAAACTAGTTTAATAATCGCGATAAATCTCAATGATTAGCATAATTGGCAGCAACTCGAACTATCTTATCGGTTGCTTATACCTCGGCTTTTCTCCGTAACTTCACTCATGGCGTTTCTCATTCGAATGCTTTAAGCTACGCCGATCGCATCAGCATATTATTATAAGTAATTTTTTTGCCTATTATTATTATTATTTTACGCAGTTGTAAAAGTGTATTCTGCTATTTTTTAGGTATTTTAAATAACATTAAATTGATTGTCTTGCTATAGATAATTTTTTTGACTATATAATCGTTCTTAGCATCGACGAAATCATCCTAATAAAGATAAAAAAAAAAAGAAATAGTGAATATACTGATAATGCTTTTATTTAAGCTTCTCTTTATAAGTCTGTTGGGGAGCGATTGTATAGGCAAAATTAACATCGCTGACAATTTAGTAGCCGATGTTTTTCGATCGTTTTAATGCGTTTTAAAGCAGTTTAATCCTCGTAATGCTGTATACATTTATCAAGCTATGTACTGTCAAAAAGAAACGACAAAAGTACTAAAATCATCAATGTCTTTAACCTTGTGTCAGACAAATAAAGATATTTTTGCTGGTAATTTTAATTGTTGTGAGCTGGCTGAAAAAGACTTAAGTAACGCTTATTTTCCCTATGGAAAATTCCATCGAGGCAATCTGCAACGAGCTCAGTTACAAAAAGCTATTTTGAATAACGGTCAGTTTGATGATGGTAATCTGGCGATCGCCAATTTGACAGCAGCTAATTTATATTTTGCTTCTTTGATTAGAGCCAACTTATCTCAAAGTAATCTTAGTGGCGCTAACCTACAGTATGCCGATTTGTCATATGCCGATCTGCGAGGTGCCCTCTTAGCCGAGACAGATTTACGCGGTGCCAACCTATTTCAAGCGGATTTGACCGGTGCAATTTTGGCGCGCACCAATTTCTATCAGGCGCGTAACGTTAATTATAGCGGTGCTTATTTAGACGAATTGAGCATTGATATTAATGGACTACCCTGTATTCGATAAACTTTCGTCTTGTTTTTAGAGCCGAGCGAGCAAACTTTTTCCCGCCCAAACCATCCTTATCCCCTAGCAAAATTATGATTTCTCTTCCTCTTGAATCCGAATTGCAGGTTGTCCGTCTCAAAATGTATCTTGATAAAAATCCTCAGGAGGCAACCGAACTGGCAATACAGCATTATGAGGACTTTCTCGCCCTAGCCGCCAAATATCGTCAGTTGAAGTCGAAATTAGAAGATATCGAAACCTGTATGTTGGACTTTAGCGAAAGCTATGGGATGTAGCCGAGAGTAAATTCTTAGAGAAACTCGCCATAGCAAAGATATGGAATTAATGATTAAAACTACTGCTACTGTGCCAATAGTGGTGCGGCGGCGAGTAGTTTTTGCGTGTAGGGGTGTTGGGCTTGGGTAAAAATGTTTTCGGTTGTATTTAGCTCGACGATCTGACCCGAATTCATCACGGCAATGCGATCGCAAAAGAATCTGGCAACCCATAGATCGTGGGTAATAAATAAATAGGTCAGGTTAAACTCTTCCTTCAAGGTCAACATTAGCTCCAATACCTGGGTTTGTACCGTGGCATCGAGCATACTTACCGGTTCGTCACAAATCACCAGTTGGGGTTTGGTAATCAAGGCTCTAGCGATCGCCACTCGTTGCTGTTGCCCTCCCGATAGCTCTCGGGGATAGCGTCGGAAATAGGTTGCTGGGGGAGTCAAACCGACCTTTTCTAGCATTATCTCTACCTGTTGTTTTGCTTCTTTGGGTGTAGCCAGCTTATGAATCAACAGCGGATCGGCAATACTCTCACCCACGGTCATCAGGGGATTTAAACAGGCATGGGGATCTTGAAAAATCATCTGTAGCTGTCGGCGCTGGCTTCGCATTTGTGAACTAGACAGAGTGGTTAAATCTCGTCCGAGAAATTCAACTTGACCAGAAGTAGGTTCGAGCAGTTGTAAAATCGTGCGCGAAAGAGTGCTTTTGCCACAGCCAGACTCTCCCACTAAGCCTAATATTTCTCCTGGGTATAAATCAAAGCTCAGATCGTCTACGGCTTTAATTTGCCCTGGGGGCTGTCGGGAAAATAGCTGCTGAATTAAGTTTGACTCTAAAGTAAAGTATTGCCGTAAATTTTTTACTTGCAGAATTGGCTGGGTGGAGGCAACTTCTGGCGCAGAATTTTCTACTCCTACCTGTAGTAGCAAAGCGGCATTCAAAAGAGATTGAGTATATTCATGCTGTGGGCGAGAAAAAATCGACTTAACCTCACCGGTTTCCACTATCTTGCCTTCATACATTACGGCAATGCGATCGCAATATTCTCCTACCATTGCGAGGTCGTGGGAGATTAAAATTAAGCCCATATCCCGTTCGCTACATAGTCGGGTTAGCTCATCGAGAATTTCTGCCGAAACTGTTACGTCCAGGCTAGTTGTCGGTTCGTCGGCAACGATCACTTTGGGATTTAATAAGAGCGCTAGAGCGATCGCTACCCGCTGGCGCATGCCACCACTAAACTCATGGGGATACTGTCCCCATCGATTGGCAGGGATTTTAACCGTCTCCAAAGTTTCAATTGCCAACTGTTTCGCTTTGGGGGACGATAACTCCGGCTGATGGGCAGCGATCGTCTCTATACAGTGAGCGCCAATGGTCATGAGGGGGTCTAATCTCGTCATCGGATCTTGAAATACCAGGCTCACGACTTCTCCCCGGAACTTTTGCAGTTGGGCTTTATCTAACTCAAAAACCGACTTATCCTCAAATAAGGCTCGTCCTGAAACTTGGCTACCTTCTGGCAACAGGCGCATAATCGCTCTGCCCAAAGTTGATTTCCCACAACCCGATTCCCCTACCAAGCCAATTTTTTCGCCACCTCTCAACTCAAAAGAAACATCATCTACTGCCCAAACAAGGTTAGCCGATGCCGGCTGGGGATAAGCTACTCGAAGATTATTGACTGACAATAGAGCTTGAGTCATAGTCTGAGTCATGATGTTAGACAAGATGAGGGAGGTTAGTCTATCGCATTGTAATCAGCGATGACTGGAATTGCCTAGATAATAATCTCAGTTTAAGACCATAAATATTAAACTTCTTGCTCTATAGAGCTTCTTAAAGCAAAACATGCAGTTTCAACTTGTCTCAGCAGATTTTATCCCTGAGTTACAGTTAGCAAAATGTCCACCATATTATTGCTGCTGAAAATTGTTGAGCTAAAATAACAAATCAAACATTGTCAAACTTG
>JBCBIN010000153.1:0-7916 GCA_038524555.1 Cyanobacteria bacterium J06623_7
GTTCGGGTAATAGTTCTTCTACGGATAGTTCCCACCAGGCATCCGAACCTTTCTCGGCAACGATAGCTTTCACATATTCGATCGTTTCTGCGTTTAATAAGGGATCGTTTGTCTCCTCATCAAAAAATGCCGGAATTGGCACACCCCAACTACGCTGACGAGAAATACACCAGTCAGAGCGATCGCTCACCATAGGCGTGATGCGTTTTTCTCCCTGGGCAGGAATCCAGGTAACGTTAGTAATCGCTTTTAAGGCTTCATCGCGGAATCCTTCTACAGAGGCAAACCACTGTTCGGTAGCCCGGAAGATAGTCGGCTTACCGGTACGCCAATCGTAAGGATATTTATGAGCGTATTCTTCATGCTTGAGTAATGCCCCTGCTTCCGTTAGGGCGTCGATAATTGCCTGATTGCCCTGGCTGACTTTCTCATTGCCTTTAGCTACTACCTGCAAACCGACAAACTCACCCGCATCTTCGGTAAAGCGCCCCGCATCATCTACGGGCGAAAGCAGAGGTAAACCGTATTTTTGCCCTGTAATATAATCTTCTTGTCCGTGTCCCGGGGCAGTATGGACTAAACCCGTACCGGATTCCGTGGTGATATATTCCCCGCCAATGACGACTTTGCTATCGCGATCGAATAGAGGATGATGATAGACAGTATTTTCTAAAGCCTGACCCGTTACGGTAGCTTTAACCGTCAGATCTGTCTCTAAAGTGGCAGATAGCTGTTCCACTAGATCCTTAGCAATGACTAGATATTTCCCTGCTTTCGTTGCGGCGATCGCATATTCTAACTTGCCATTAACCGCTACGGCTAAATTACCAGGAATAGTCCAGGGAGTAGTAGTCCAGATGGCAACGCTAAGGTTGGGCAGATACGGCTCTAATGCTGCTGCACCGTCTCCTAGTTTAGTGACGGGAAAAGCGACATAGATACTGGGGGAAGTATGACCTTCGGGATATTCCAATTCTGCTTCAGCTAAAGCAGTGCGGGAACTAGGACTCCAGTGAACGGGTTTTAGTCCACGATAGATATGACCCTTGAGTACCATCTGACCAAAAACATCGATCTGAGCGGCTTCGTATTCTGGTTTGAGAGTTAGATAGGGATGTTCCCAGTCACCCCAAACCCCGTAACGTTTAAAGCTTTCGCACTGTTCTCTTTGAGCCTCTAAAGCAAACTCTTTCGCTTTCTGGCGTAGCTTGAGGGGAGTTAATTCCTTACGCTCTTTCGACTTAATTTTTTGTAGAACTTTTAATTCAATTGGCAAGCCATGACAATCCCAGCCGGGAATATATTCTGTCTTGTGTCCCTGCAATAGTTTGTACTTATTGATTATGTCTTTGAGTACTTTATTGAGGGCGTGACCCATGTGTAGCGCGCCGTTAGCATAGGGAGGGCCATCGTGGAGAATAAAGGAATCTTTGCTGTTATTTTGTGACAGTTGCTCGTAAATTTGGTTTTCCGCCCAAAACTGTTGTAGTTCCGGTTCGCGCACAACGGCATTCGCGCGCATGTTGAATTCGGTTTGGGGCAGATTTACGGTATTCTTGTAGCTTTTTGCTTCTGTCACAATGTCAACTATCTGGATTTTGATAAGGGTTTTCTCATTATCTCATCTGTATATTATTACCCATTTATGACAAGTTCCCTGAAAGGATTCCCTTCGATCTTAACTTGCAGCTAGCTATAGACTATAAGCCATAATCCATTATGCGCAGCGGTTATCCGCAGGTGTATCCTTTAGGAACCCTTTAGGGAAGATTTTGAGATGTTTTTTAAGGACAAAGATAAAAAGAAAAGCGATCGCCGATTGACCAGCTTCAATTTAGATCTATATGGTCAGTGGATTAAACTCCCGAAACTTTCATTAGTTCTTCCACGGTGGAGCAGTGATTTTCTAAACCAAAACTGGCGGGAGTAACAGGATCGGTATAGGTAAAGTGGCGATAGTCGAGGGAGAAGCGACTCCAAGAATCCATCTGAATCCGAAAGAGTTTGATAAAGATATTGGTCAGCCAGATATAAAGAGGAACCCGCAAATATATTTTCTTATTGAAATAGCTCGTAATTTCGGCGATCGCTTTATCGACAGAAATTGCTGGATTGCCCAAGACGAGACAGTCTACTTCCCCTGATGCTTCAGAAGCAGGAGCATAATCGGGATGCTCAACGAGATAAGTTACGACGTTAGCAATATCTCTAGCATGGATAAAGTGAAAACTACCGTCGAGGCTAAACCAGCGAATTAGACCAATCCATTTTGTCACGTCGGTAATGCCGGCACTTAAATGGGAGTAGGGCTTATTAGCTTCGCCACCAAACACTAGAGTCGGAAATACCGCCACAATCTTGTCGGCGATCGCCTGGTGGGCTAGCTGAGAAAAACACTGGTACTTAGTCCGAATGTAGTCATGTCCAAATTGACTGGCGGGTAACAGCAGCTTGTTGTTGCGGTCTAAAATACTGGCGGTGGAGAAATAGATAATGCGCTCGCAAACTTTGGGATTGAGCAGATTAATGAGGGCGAGGGTTTTAACCACGTTGATATCGTAGGTTTCACCCTTCCCACCCCAGGCTGTAGCGGCGAGGATGGCGATGTTGATGTCTTTGAGTAGTAAATCGCTATATGCTTCAATGCGAGACATGTCCCCCACCAGAAGATTAATTCTCGGATGGGACTGGTAATCAAACTGGAGGCGATCGGGATTTCTAACCAGCAGGTATAGCTCGTGGTCGGTATTTTGCAGGAGAGATTCGACCATATAGTGACCGATACAGCCGCTGGCACCAGTGATAAAAATCCGTTTCATGTTTTACGTTTAATTAATATGAATTGGCAATTAAAGAGTTTGTTGCAGTCATTAGCTCTAAGCCATAAGCTATTTAGTCTGATTTAAGATTTAAAAATACGCCACATTACAAATAACGTCACTCCTAAATAACCGCACACGGTCAGCCAATCTAATTCGTTACTGGTAATCATCACTTTTTTACCTCTACAGCTAGGGGTCAAATATCGAGCCGGTAGTCTTCATAATCTCTAGTTAAGTGGGGATTATAGCAGGGATCGCGATCGCAAAGTTCCTGCCAGGTTTGCTTCATGTAGGCTATCTCTTGGGCAAACCGCGCCTGTTTTTTGGGGCTATCTTCGCTACCGCGGCTTTTGTATTCGTAGTGATAGAGAACTACGTGGGGTAGATAGATATTGCGATAACCCCGGCTGACTAACTTAAGGCAAAAGTCTACGTCATTAAATGCTACCTGAAGCCGTTCTTCAAACCCCCCTACCTCGGTAAATGTCTCCCGGCGACACATCAGACAGGCGGCGGTAACGGCAGAATAATTATTAGTGGAAACAATCTGCGAAATATATCCCGGTTGGTCGGCGGCAAAATTGCGGTGTCCGTGTCCCGCTACATCAAATAAGCCCAGGACGACTCCCGCATGCTGAATGGTATCGTCGGGATAGAGCAATAGACCCCCTACCGCACCAATTGATTCTCGCTGTACCTGTTCTACCATGGCTTCAATCCAGTCGGAACTAATTACCTCAGTATCGTTATTGAGAAATAGCAAATAGTCTCCCCGTGCTTTACTGACGGCATAGTTATTAATGCGAGAATAGTTGAAGGGAATATCATAGCGGTAGCATCGCAGTCGGTCTGGCTGTTCCTGTTGCCAATAAACCAAGCATTCTGCCGTTTTTGCTTCTTGGCTGCCGTTGTCGATGACGATTACTTCATAGTTGGAGTAGGTCGTTTTCGTAAAAATAGATTTAAGACAGGTATGGAGGGTCTCAGCTAAATCTCGGGTGGGAATAATAATGCTGACCAGCTTTTGCTCTTGAATTTCATAGCGAACGGTATAGACTCCCGGAAACTGAAGCTTGCTAATTACCCGACCAGGTTGTCCCCGACGAACAATAGCTTCGGCGATCGCTTTTTGACCCGCATCAAAGGCATAGGTTTTCGCATCGGCAAAAGCAGCAGTAGACTGACTGTGAATCCGCCAGTGATAGAGCACGTCTGGGATATGAAAAATGTGATCGGTCTTTTCGGTAACCCGCAGCACCAGGTCATAATCTTGACTACCTTCAAAACCAGGACGAAAGCCACCCACCTCTTTAATTAGGCTGTGACGGTACACTCCCAGGTGACAGGTGTACATCCGCGAGAGAAAGGTATCAGGACACCAGTCGGGCTTAAAGTAGGGGTCTGAATGAATATTTTGAGTATTGACCTTATCTTCATCAGAATAAATAAAGTCGGCTTCGGGATGTTTGCTGAGTAACTTAACTACCTCGGCTAGAGCATGGGGAGCCAGCAAATCATCGTGGTCGAGCAGGGCGATGTATTCTCCCGAGGCTAACTCTAGAGCTGAATTGGAGGCATGGCAGATATGTCCGTTAGTAGAGCGCTGCATGACCTTGATACGGCTATCTTTTTGGGCATACTCCTGCAAGATCGACCAGACGTAGGATTTAGTCGAGCAGTCATCCGCCAGACAGAGTTCCCAGCGAGGATATGCTTGCCCTAGCACCGATTCGATCGCCTGACGCAAAAATTCGGCATCGGGATTGTAAACCGGCACGATAATGCTAATCAAGGGCTGATAGTCTTTTGCTTGACAGCACTTAGCAATTCGGGTTAAACGCCCGGGATGGGGATAGTTTTGCGATAGCCACTTTTGATAGCGGGGGTCCTTACTTTGAGCCGGTTCCTGGATGCCGACAGCGGGGGCAGAGGGCAACCAAGACTTGAGCCGCCAGATAATTTTTTTGATTTGCGCCTTCTGGGGAAAATTCTGTTTAATTTGTTTTAGGAGGCTGTTCTTACTAGCCTGGCTGGGATAGACATTAGCCGAATAAGTATCGCTGGACTCGGCATCCTGCTGAGACATTCTCGAAGTGGTAGAGATAAAGTGGTCTTGATAAATCCGGTCAGAGCTTTTGATATGGAGCTTTTGCTTGAGAGCAAACCACTGACGCCGGAGCTGCCAAAATTTACTGCTCTCCATGGCGCGAATGATATTATCCAAATTCTCAATTTTTTTCTGAGCAATCTGTAGCTGTTTCTGAGGTTGAGAAAATTCTGACTCAATTTTGCGTTTTGCCACCAGCATGCGGTTGAAGTTATACCAATCTTGTAGCACCAGAGCCGCAGATTCATCTTTGATAACTGACTGGTCGCGTAAAGTCTCGATCGAAGAATGGTCAGCTATATTTTGTAGCTGGCGATATATTTCGGTCGCCTCAGGAAAAAATTTACTGATTAACGACTGGTGATGCTCGTTGTCATTGGTCTTAAACAGAGATTCTTCATATATCCTGTCTGGCGATCGCAAACTAAGCTCAAACTTCTGATTAATTAGACTAATTACGGCTTCAGGATGATAAATAACGCTTTCAATCTGCAATAGCAGACACTGACTTTGGTGCTCGCGGTAAAAATCTAAAACAGCCTGGTTATAGTTACACCACTGCGATACGGTCATATCAAGGCGATCGCGAAAAAAAATATCTCCCCGTCGGAATAGAGAATCAACTACATCCCAAGGGGAACGATAGAGCAAAACATACCGGGCATCGGCAATCAGGCTCGACCAAAAATCTAGGAACAGGGTCGTGCGGGGGTCCTTCCACCCCCAGAGGGGCAAATCCTGGCGGGCAGATAGGATACTTTTCGCCGTTGCTAAATACTGGCGCTGTACTTTAATTTGCCTTTGTTCTGTCCAACCGGCGGGATTGATATCTTGAGACTCCAATACCTGCTGGTGAAACTGCACAAAATCTAAGTCTTCAAAATGTCCCTTGTCGTTGCCCGTATCTTTACCCATCAGGCGATCGCCAATATTTACTCCTGCACTCTGTAGCAAAGATGCCGTCAGAGAAGTTCCCGAACGGTGCATCCCCGTAATAATTAACGACTGTCCCATTATTAATTACTGATTACTGGTTACTAGTTACTGATTACTGTTCACCGTTGTCTGTTGCCCTAAAGGATTAGCTCCTTGAGTCGCGTCACTGTTGCCTGGCCCCTGATAGGGGTTATCTATTGACTGTAAATATTGGGCGACGACATCTGGAGCTTGACCGATGGCTTTGACTTGTCCCTGTTCCATCCAAATTGCTTTATCGCAGTTTTGCTGAATTAGCTCCATTGAATGAGAAACTAGCAAAATCGTGACATCATCGCGCCAGAACTCTTGCATTCTTTGGCTACACTTATTTTTAAAGCTAATATCTCCTACCGACAGCACCTCATCTAGAATCAGAATATCGGGAGTAACGTCAGTAGCGATCGCAAATCCCAAACGAGCGCTCATCCCCGATGATAGACCCTTGACGGGAATTAGGGCAGAAGTTTCTAGCTCAGCAAATTCTAAAATCAATTTGGCTCGCGACTTCATTTCTGCTTGAGAGTAGCCCAGCATCACACCATAGAGAACAATATTGTCCATTACCGATAGTTCGGGGTCAAATCCCGCACCTAGTTCGATCAGAGGGGCAATTTTGCCCTTGACTCTTACCGTCCCAGAAGTGGGCTGTAAAATACCCGAAATCAGCTTGAGCATAGTAGATTTGCCCGAACCATTAGCACCGATAATGCCGACTTTCTCACCCCGCTCAATCGCCAGACTAACATCATCGAGAATTCTTTTTTTGGCTGGCTGGCGATATTTGCCGTTAAGGAAAGAAAAAATTGTGGTTTTGAGGTCGTAGGAAAACTCTTCCTGAGTTCGGCGCCAGAGAGATACCCCGTCTAATCTGATTGATTCTTGCATTGTGCCTATAGTAAATCCATAAACTGAGAACGCCAGGAGGAAAACGCCACCACACCGATTGCAAAGACGATCGAACCACTAGCAAAGCTATGGACAATCAGGCTTATGTCCGGCAAGTCTCCCGAAAGAACAATTTGCCGAATGCTTTCAATAATCGGCAGAATCGGATTAAAAATTAAGAATTTTCTGACTGCTTCAGGTACGATATCGGCGGGATAGAAAATTGGCGAACCCATCAATAGTAAGAAGGTTAACAGTTCATAAAAGTAAAGTAGGTCGCGAAAAAAGACAAATAGCGCACTCATAAACAGCCCTACGCCAGAACAGACCAAAATTAAAGCGATCGCCGGCAAAAATAGCGCGATCGCATTGCGCCAGCTATGGGAAATTAAGATCGTCCCGATCAACAATAGGGGAAACGCCCCCAGAAAGAGCTGAAACACATTGCCACCAATTGCTGCCAGGGGAAATATCACCAATGGCAAACGAATTTTGTTTACTATTCTGCCATTTTCGACCACGCTTCTTAAAGCCATGACCGTCGAAGAAGAGAAAAAGTTGACGACGACTAACCCGGTAAAGGCAGCCAAAATATAGTTAAGGGTGGAATTATCATAGTAGCTCGCAAAAGCCGCCCCAAAAATTGCAGTATAAAATCCGGTCATGGCGATCGGATTGAGCAACGACCAGTATATACCCAAAATCGAACCGCGATATCGACGTTTGAGGCTGCGCTTAATCAATACCACCAACAATTCTCGATACCAGCTTAAATCGCCGTACTGTTCCTTACTAAAAGAAGATCTCACCATAGATTAGCTGCTAAAGTCTCGTATGGAGTGTATTCCTTAATCAGCCCTATGACAAGCATTACCTTCTTTGTAGAGGAATCTTAGGTAATGTTTGAAATACAAAAACAAAAGCGATCGCCTTAATTACTGTTGATGATGTTTAAAGCGATAGCTTTATCAACAAGCTTTAAGCTTATAGCCTAGAGCTATTAGCTTTTTGGCAAAAATTCATTTCTGTTTCGGTTTTAATTGCCGATAGTGGCTCGACGCTTTCTATCTATTTTGGCATTAGTAAAGTTAGCTACTAATTATCTAAAAATATCAAAAAGCTAA
>JBCBIN010000154.1:0-7899 GCA_038524555.1 Cyanobacteria bacterium J06623_7
TCTTTTACGCAAACAAGTATTGCTAGCTCAACTGTGCTGAGGAGTTTGACCCCTTTATTTATTGCTTCTGGAGCCTGGTTGATTCTCAATCAGCATTTCGATCGCCAATTTTTGCTGGGGATGGTGCTGGCAATTATGGGAGGTATCGTCATTGGTTGGGATGATCTTCAGCTAGGTACAGAACATCTTCAGGGTGATATTATTGCTCTGCTTTCTGCGGCTCTACATGGAGCCAATATTCTGATCGTTGGCTATTTACGCGATCTCGGTTGTCCCACCGAGCGAGTGCTTTTATGGCGATGCTGTGCTGGCGCTTTGATGGTAATTCCCGTAGTGTACCTAGAAGATCTGCCTTTATTACCCGTTTCGGCTCAGGGTTGGCTTGCGGTTATTGCTTTAGCCGTGGTTTGCCAGACTTTTGGTCAGGGTCTACTCGTGTTTAGCCTCAAACAATTTTCTTCCAGTTTTGTGGGTATTTTTGCCCTGTTAAAGCCAATTATTACCGCCTTACTAGCTTGGATTATCTTTTCAGAGCAGATCGGCTTAGCTAGCAGTATTGCTTTAACCTTAATCTTGACCGGAATTTATCTGGCAAAGACTAGCGAATCTCAGAGCGCAAAGTAATTTGAGCAAAATTAAGTTCAGAAATACAACTTAGTTTTCAGTCAATTTGGGAATGTTTTGACGGTCTAATCTTGGAGCCGTACATGCGAGTATATACCTGAGTAAATTCGGCACCCAGCAAAATAATCTGCGCGGAATAATAGATCCAGGCTAAAAGCACAATCAGCGACCCCGCTGCACCATACGCCGAGCCCAAACTACCACGACTAAGATATACCCCCAACAAAAACTTGCCAAAGAGGAATAAAACAGCCGTAATTACCGCTCCCACAAAGACATCTTTCCAGGCTATTTTGACATCGGGAACATACTTAAACATGAGGCAAAAAATAAAGGTCATTAAGCCAAGAGAAACAATAAAATCTAAGTTCTCCCAGAGAATATCCGAACCGGGTAGATAGTCTGTCTGATATTTACTTAGAGTCGAAACCGCCGCACTCAGCATCAGCGAGAGAATCAACAGAAAGCCGATCGCCAGCACCATGAAAAAAGAGGCAATACGCTTGCGAATAAACGGCAACATTCCCTGTCCGGGCTGGGGTTTAACCTTCCAAACCGTATTTAAGGCATCCTGTAGTTGTGCAAATATACCCGAAGCACCCAGTAACAAGACGCCAATACTTATCAGCGAGGCTATTCCCCTAATTTTAGGCTGACTCATATTATTGAGCGCCATCATTACCGGCTTCACTCCGTCTTCTCCTACCAGCGCAGTAACCTGAGCAATAATTTCATCCTGGGCTGTTTCTCGACCAAAAAATGCTCCGGCGATCGCGATCGCAATTACCAGTAAAGGAGAGAGGGAAAAAACCGTGTAGTAAGCGAGGGCTGCTGCAATTCGAGATGCTTTATCTTCTTGCCACTCTTTAAAGGTTTCTTGAAACAGTCTCGCAATTTTACGTAAGTTCATTTAGTTCTGAGTTGGTTGCCTGAATTTTCAGCTCACGCTTTTTTATCAAGAAAATATTAAGTATAAAGCCGATCTCATCAAGATTGTATCAATTTGCACTCAGTATAATGCCTTAAGTGAAAACGCGTAATAACATGGATGTAATTTAAGAAATTCAGTTGATAAATTCCCATGAAGTTCGGCAAGTTATCCATTAGCGCTTTCGTATTTAGCGTCTTTTTGTTACTATCTATGGGTTGTAAAGTAGGAATGTGCGAACCCATTCTGCATCGGGCTGAGGGGCAGAGCAAATCTCTAGCCAAGGAGAAGTTTGCTTACGCACCAAACATTACCTATAAGTTAGAGGGGTCGAGAATTGTCAGTCAGTTTGCACCCAAAAACAGTCAGGGGGAAAAATTAGACCTAGACCTGCTCGCAAGAGAATTAGGCTACGACCATTTTAACTGGACAAACTATGTCACTCAAGATCCTCACGGCATTACTGATCGGCTAGGACAAAAGCTTAACACTCCCTATAACGATCCTCCTCAGGGTGGATATCTTTACGATCCCGCTGACGAGATGCCTTTTTATTGGGACTTAGAACTATGCCAGCGGTGTAAATCTCGCCATCATCGGCAAAATCCGAATAATCTCAGACAGTTCGAGCTAGTCTTTGAAGATTATCCTGCTGATTATCGCCTCCAACCAGGAGAAAAAATTGAGTTTATCACCAGCTTGGTGGGAGTAAGAGAATATGACTCCCAAGCCAAGACAGCAAAATGGGAGGTTTTATATACTTTTCGCTGGCAGCTAACAAACCTTCACTACAATATCAGTCGAGTCTCTTTGGTGGAGACAGACATACCCCTAGAGCAACTGTCGCCGATGCTTCTCAGCACGATGCAGCTAGATGGCGGTTTTATTAAATATTAACCAGAGCGATCAAGAAAATACCGCCGTTAATTTTTCTACCTAATGACGCGCCTCAATATTCCGAACGTCGAATATTAAAACAGCACCATTCTTTGCGCTTCCATAAGGCGGCAACTGTCCACCCCTGTTGTTCTACAATGTCAGCAATTTGATCGGCTTGAGTAAGCAGAATTCCGCTGAGAACAGCCCAGCTTTTCTCGTGAGTAATCTGATTGAAGCGAGGGAATAAGTCTACGATAATATCTGCCAAAATATTACAAATCACACCATCAAATTTTTCGTTTTCGGCGATCAACTTTTCAATACTACCCTCGTGAACCATGATGCTTTCTCGACCTATTTCATTGAGTTGGCAGTTGCTACGACAAGTTTTAGTAGCTAGAGCATCAGTATCGACGGCATAAACTTTTTTCGCTCCGAGTAAAACAGAACCAAGGGACAAAATTCCCGAGCCACAGCCAATATCAGCAATAGTTTGATCTTTGGCATTTTCTCCCGATAGCCTCATTTCCAGTGACTCCAGACAGAGTTGAGTGGTGGGATGAGTTCCGGTACCAAAAGCAGCACCGGGGTCGAGACGTAAGACCAATCTAGTCAAATTCTCTGGCGGCGTTTCCCAGGCGGGATAGATTGCAAAGCGATCGCCAATATCCATTGGTTTCCAGTACTCTTTCCAGCCGCTAGCCCAGTCTTCTTCATCAATTAGCTGCCATTGAGCCTCGGGGACAGCAACTTCTAACAGCTTGGCATCTTGCTCCAGCCATAAAGATAATGCTGCCAAATCTAACAGCTGAGTATCAATCTCGGGAATATATGTCTTAATTGAAATTTGTTGTTGATCAGATTCAGCCTCAAGACTTTGCTCGCTATCTAAAACCTTGACTTCCGTTGCTGTTCCCGAACAGCCAAATTTTTCGAGTCGCCAAAATACCGATTCTTCCAGAACAGGTTCACATTTGACAACAATTTCCCACCAACGATTAGACATGAATTTTATTGGTTATGAGCTATACAAGAACGATCTGAATTGAACTGCAATGACCTGCTTTTACTGGCTATCAAAAATGCTTTGCTGGTGTTTTTAGGGCAACTTTTTTTAATAGTTTTGGCAATAGTTTGAAGTTGCAAGCTGGGCTAGTTTATCTGGAAATAGCTAATTGGTGACTGAATGAGTCGGGTGGTTAAAGCTGCCAATTGAGACTATTTTTTAGCTCGTTAAGTATGCAGCGCAGATCGACCTATTTACACTTTAATTAGCACATACCAAGATTTTAGCTCTAGCTAACGTTCGCTCAGTTCTAATATATAGATTGCCCAATTGCGCTCTAAAAACTTAGCTTTATAACTCACTTAAAATTTTGTTGAGTCGAACTAACAATATAGGCGATCGCCAAAAAAAGCCAGGAAATTATCCAAATTACCGTCAGGTTTTAATTCTGGCTTCAATGCTGATTTAAACCTGGGCTTGCATACATTAAGCTCGACCGAACTATATGGCAATAAGATAGAGGGCGATCGCCTAAGGCTAATTCCTAAATAGACAACTTGACCGTGTAAGCGTCTCTGATGCCGTCTACCTTAGTAATTTCCTGTAAAATCCCCTCTGGTAGCGGATCGTCAAGGCTGAGAACCATTACAGCTTCGCCACGGACAATTTTGCGTCCTACCTGCATGCTGGCTATATTGACGTTATAGCTGCCCAACAGGGAGCCAATTTTACCAATAATACCGGGCATATCTCGGTGCAGAGTAAAGAGCATATTGTCATTTGGTGGAACGTTGATCGGAAACTCATCCAGATTGGTGATTCTGATTTCTCCTTCACTTAACAACGCACCGGTAACGGAATGCTTCCCGTTTGCTCCTTGAGCTTCTACATGTAGGGAACCTCCAGAATAATCACGGGTGGAGCTATCTTTTGTTTCAATCACCCGAATGCCTCTTTCTTGGGCTTCAATCGCCGCATTAACATAATTCACTCGCTCTCTAAGAGCTTGAGAGAGTAGACCTTTAAGTGCTGCCACAATAATTGGCTGGCTATCGTTGTTGGCTAATTCTCCCTGTAAGCGGATATTGAGCTCGTCAATTCTCCCCCCAGCTAATTGCCCCGCCATTGTCCCTAAGGTTTCTGCCAGTCTGAGATATGGTCTGAGTTTTTCCATCACGTCTGGGTTAAGCCCGGGAATGTTAACCGCAGAACGAGCCGGCAAACCGAGTAAAACGTCTCTAATTTGTTCGGCAACATCAGTGGCAACATTAACCTGTGCTTCGGCAGTTGAAGCTCCCAAATGAGGAGTTAACACCAAGTTTGAGCCAACTGCGGTTAGAGGAGATTCCCCCAAAGGTTCACTGCTATAAACGTCTAGAGCCGCGCCACCAATCTTACCCGCCTGTAGAGCTTCTGCCAGAGCAGCTTCGTCAATAATCCCCCCACGAGCACAGTTTATTATGCGTACATGAGGCTTCATTTTTGCCAGAGCTTCCGCGTTGATTAGGTTAGCTGTTTCTGGAGTTTTGGGAATGTGAAGAGTGATATAGTCGGACTCTTGAAATAACAGGTCGAGGGCGACTAAACTACAGCCAATTCTTTCGGCTCGTTCGGCAGAAACAAAGGGATCGTAAGCCAAAAGCTTCATTTCCATGGCTCGGGCGACTTTAGCTACATGAGCGCCAATTTTACCCAAGCCGACAACGCCCAGAGTTTTTTTATAAACTTCGTTGCCAACGAATTTTTTGCGCTCCCACTTACCATTTTTAACGGATGTATTCGCATCGGGAATCTGGCGGGAGAGAGCCAGCATCATGGCTAAAGCGTGTTCGGCTGCGGCAATTGTGTTGCCTTCAGGCGAGTTAACCACGACAATGCCATGACGAGTAGCTGCTTTAACATCAATATTGTCTACTCCTACTCCAGCGCGACCAATAATTTTGAGATTGGTACCCGCTTCGATGACTGCTGCCGTCACTTGAGTACCCGATCGCAACATTAAAGCATCGTATTCGGGAATTATCTCGATCAGTTCTTCTACGGGTAGCTTAGTTTTTACATCGACTTCTGCTACTTGAGAAATAATATCTATACCAGCTTGGTCAATAGGATCGGAGACGAGAACTTTTGCCATAGTCATGAATTTGTTGTCTAATTCCCTAGAATCTTGTGATGTTACCTATAAACTCAGCCAGAGAAGTCAAAACTAGCGTATTCGTCAGTTTGATGAACATCTTTGAACTTGGTCTAGGATTAATGCTTTTATTAAGTGCAGTAAATTATTTTAAAGGCAAAAGGAACCCGGATCCGCTATTCGTTAACAAGATTTTTGGTTTGTTAAAACTTACTAATTTAATTTAACTAACCTACCTCTTCCCGCCCCGACCATCGTTACTATCTGACTTAGACTTCGCTAGGTAGCTTGTTGGCGATCGCCTCGATTGCTTGTCGTATGGCTACCAAGATTTTTTTGCCCCATAGATTGATCGGAGACTCTGGCTGGGGTTCATCAGTAATGGTTTGGCTAGGATTCTCGGGCATGGCGATGTCTATTTCCGAATCGGCGATTTTTAGTGATTCTGGTTGGGTCATAGTAATCTCAGCTACCGGTTCGCGAAGAGAATCGACGGGGCTGACGACAATTTTTGGGGCTGGCTCTACTTCTGGTTCGAGAACTGGTTCGATCTCCTCTGCGGTCGATAAATCGATTGCAGCAAGCTCCGTTGCTTCAGATTCTGAATTGAGGGAGGAAGATGGCTCTGGGGCAACTACTTCAAAAGTTTCTGTTGCTGCCGGTTCGGTCGTTTTTAAGCTGTCGTTGTTTAGTTCAGACTCTTGCGATTCTTCTGTGGGGGAAGAGATATTTTCTAACTCGACAATGGAATCTAACTCCTGACTTTCTATTTTGGCGTTTAAATCATGGAGATCGGGTGTTTCTACCTTTGACAAATCAGTTTCTAATTCAGTTTCTGGTTCGGGCGGTATGCTTTTGGAAGCAGCTAATTCACTAGGGGGGGCTGAGTCCAGTGCTGCGGGAACTGGGACGGATGAATCGGAATCATCTTGATTAATTGCCGATCGAACATCATCAAAGGAAATTTGGTTAGTAACTAATCTAGCAAGAGCATCTTCCTGTTGCGGATTGTAGTTAAAAACGCGGACGGTGTTATTAAAAGCATTTTCGATGGGGTTGCCCGATTTGTCGATCAGCTCTAGCTGAACCCAATTGTCTCCCGGCTCAAATCCTTGCAGGTAATGTGGTTGCCAGCTATCGATTGTAAAGCTTGTGCCGTTAACTGTTGCCCTAATTGAATAATCTGTAAACTTACCTTCCGAGTTTATTTCTCCCTCAGAATCTTGAAGATAAAAATCTAGCAGGATTGGTTCTGCACCATAAGTTCCACTCGGACTGCTGTAAGTTAGCAGCGGATAGTCTGAGTTTGGTAGATTAGCCTGAGTCTCTGTCAAAACGTTAAATCTAGTCTGGGCATATGCTGGGGCTGTTTTGATGCTCTCCCCCCAGGGATGTACGGCTAAAACCCTCAGGGTATGAGTTCCGGGAGCAAGATCTTTAATGATTATTGGTTCTTCAACATTATAAATTTCTCGCAGCGGCTCATTATCAACAATTAAATTGAGATGATTGCCCAAATTAAGGCGATCGTCGCGAAATAACTTAAAGTTTTCTACCGCGATTTCCACCATTACATCAGCTCGCTCAAAGGTCTGTCCGGCTTGGGGCGCAATAATTTTGACCTGCGGACGATCTGACCAGAGCTGTTGGCTCAACTGCCTAACGCTTTTGGGTGCAGTAGTTTCCCTCAAATTACTACTCGTAGCCAGTACTAATGATTCAGATTGGCGATCGCCCTGGAACGAATTAGCAAGATTGAGGCGATCGCAGCTCACTAAACAGCTAAGCAGCAACATAATAATTATCGTCTTGAATTTCATCAAATACTTACCCAATAGAGTTTTCAAACAAAACGCCGTTCTTTTCTAATTGCCCGGACAATAATCTCGTCAGACTTATCTAAATTAAATCAGGAACTAGAGGATTTCGACCGACCGATACATGTTGCCTTTTGTGAAGATAGTTTTTGTTTTGTATAGTTTTGCCTAAAATAAATAGTGGTGCAAACCCTGTCAGCACAATAACCACATCCATTTAAAAATTTGTTAAGCTATATTCAGTTTGCCGAGTTCTGAGTCATATGATCGTATACAGTAATCCCTGTAGCTTGAACCTAAAAACCTATTAAGGGAGAGCAAGCTAAAGGTTGTATAAGAAGCAGTGATTTTCGGATCTCTCTTTTTACATAATAAAAAACCTGTTCTTCAGAATAGGAAAATCTAAATCTAAAATCTAAATCTTAACCAGCTAGAAAGTTTAATTTTCATAGTTTAATTTTCATGAAACTTGCAGAATACGAGAAGTCATAGCTGATAGGGTACTAAATAT
>JBCBIN010000155.1:0-7891 GCA_038524555.1 Cyanobacteria bacterium J06623_7
TAGTATTGATGACTTTCGAGAAAGAGTAGATTTAGCTGTTAAACAAACGTCCTAACCTATACTTCGATTGCTATACTCCTGAATCAGACAAAAACCCGTATCGGTTTCTAAAAAATCCAGATACGCCGGAATACCGGGATGCTGTAGGTGTCTTAAGGCTTCAATTTCTGCCTGACAGGCATCGTATGCCGACCAACTAGAGTCCGCCGTAGCGAATTGAAATTGTTTGATGACAACCTTTTCTGCCGTATCAATCTTTGATGCTAAGTAAGTTACCCTCGCACCAACGGTATTTTGTCCCAAGCAACGTTCTATTTGATAGCCGTATTTTGACCACTCCGTATTGTCGACTGCGATCGCCTCTGTTGCCATGTTTAACCGTCCGTCTAAACTACTTGTTACCTTACTCATCGTGAGTTTTTAGCATGGCATGCAGTAAGTTTGAAAGCTACGATCTATATCACTCCTAGCTCGTTTTATGGGGGTTCCTATTGATCGATTTGTGGTTCGATTTTTACTACCTAATGGTCAAGCATCACCACAACCTATCCCTAAAACGATATATTACTGGCGAGGGCAATTTTAAGATGAGACCGTATCTAGTTGATAATTGAAACATGAATACCGTAACCAGCTTCCAAACGCTTTTGCAGCAGGGGCAAACTACTACCGAAATAGCTTTAGAACTTTTTGATGAATTAGAACCCATAAATTTAGAATTTATGTTGGGTAGATGGAAGGGAAGGGGATTTGCCACCGGACATAAAATGGACGGTTTATTAGAGGCAATGAGTTGGTATGGAAAAGAATTTGTGTCCCCAGAACAGGTTCATCCGCTGTTATTCTCTGATGGCAACGATTTGTTTAAAGTCGATCCCAACCCCAGCCTAATGAATTGGGGATTAAACATGTCGATCCCGAAAAATGATGCACTCAAGCCGATATATAGCGCCATGAGTAAGTTACTCAAAACAGAAGAAAGTAAAGCCAGACTGCGGATGATGGAGTATCGTGGCAAGGTGAGCGCCACCATGATTTACGATTACCTGCCGATAAATGATGTGTTTCGCCGGGTGGATGATAATACGGTTCTGGGACTAATGGATTTTAAACCCATGTCGCAACCCTTCTTTTTTGTACTCACTCGAGATTAGCGATCGCCCGCATAATCTTTAGTTCAGTCTCGATTAAGTTTTAACAGCAGGGAATTAGTAACCACAATCAAGGAACTCGATGCCATAGCTGCGGCTGCCCAGGCGGGAGAAAGCAGCAGACCATACTTGGGGAGTAAGGCACCGGCGGCAACTGGAATAGCAAAAACATTGTAAGCCAACGCCCAGGCTAAATTTTGCCTAATTTTATTGACCGTGGAACGGCTTAGTTCGATTGATTCGAGAGCATCTGAAAGTCGATTTTGCATTAAGACAATATCCGCAGCGGCGATCGCCACATCTGTTCCTCCTTGGAGGGAGATACCGACATCTGCTTGAGCTAAAGCGGGGGCATCATTAATCCCATCCCCTACCATCGCTACCGTTTGGTCTTGCTGGAGAGATTGAATTACTGCGGCTTTTTCTTCTGGCTGAACTCGGGCAAAAACGCGATCTATATTGAGTTTTTCGGCGATCGCTGCGGCGGTTTCTGGACGATCTCCCGTGAGTAAGACTGTATTTAACTTAAGGGCATGTAACTGCTCGATGGTCGTTTGAGCATCGGGGCGTAAACTGTCTTCAAGGGCAATTAAACCCGCTAAATTACTACCACGAGCGAGATAAATTACTGTTTTTCCTAATTTTGCCAGATATTGCGCCTTATTTGACCACTCTATCTCTATATCTATGTCATTATTCGCCAGCCATCGCTCATTACCCAGATAGACGGTTTCTCCCGCTACCGTTGCCGACATACCGCGACCAATTGCCGTTTGGAAATCTTGGGTTGCTAATAAGTTTAAATCTTGTTGGCGTGCAGCAGTAGTAATAGCTTTCGCTAATGGGTGTGTACTGCCGCTTTCGATCGATGCCGCAATCTGGAGTAATTTTTGTGGTTCGCTCTGCGTCACGGGAATAGTATCGGTAACTTGGAGTTGTCCTGTGGTTAGAGTCCCCGTTTTATCAAAAACTACCGTATCTAAATCTTGCGTCCGTTCTAAAATATCGCCGCCTTTAATTAAAATTCCTGCCTCCGCACCAACGCTAGTGCCAACTAAAATAGCTGTCGGGGTAGCCAAACCCAAAGCGCAGGGACAGGCAATGACCAATACGGCGATCGCTAATTTGAGACTGAGTAATAAGGGAGAAGTCGTGACCATCTGACCAGTTCCCATATCCATACCTGTGGCTGTAGTTAGAACCCCATCCCAAATATTCGTACCGATAAAATACCAAAAGAGGAAAGTAATTAAGGCGATCGCCATTACACCATAGGCAAAATAACCGGCGATCGTATCGGCTTGGTTCTGTACTGGGGCTTTGCGGGTTTGTGCTTCCTCGACTAAATTAATGATTTTTGCCAGGGTAGTATCTTTACCAATGCCAGTTACCTCAACGGTAATTACCCCAGACTGGTTGATAGTTCCCGCCCGCACTAAATCGGCACTAGTTTTGACTACCGCCAGGGATTCTCCCGTTAACATCGCTTCATCTACCGTACTTTCCCCCGCCACTACTCTGCCATCGACAGGAATTTTTTCTCCTGGCAGAACCCGCAACCATTCCCCCGACTTAACTTGTTCTACGGGAATCTCAATTGTCTCCGAATCCGACTGTTTACCTATCAGACGGGCAGTTGGTGGCTGTAGAGTCACAAGCTTTTCTAGTGCTGCTGAAGCGCGATTGCGAGCTTTCCCTTCCAAGGTGCGTCCCAATAAAATAAAGCCCAGTAGCATTACCGGTTCGTCAAAAAAGCATTCCCAGCCTAGGTTGGGAAAAAATAACGCCAAGCAGCTAGTTAAGTAAGCACTGCCAGTACCTAAACCCACGAGGGTATTCATGTTGGGTAAACCCTGAATCAAACTACGCCAACCATCAATCAATAGCGATCGCCCGGGGATTAATAAAGCAAGAGTTGCCAGACCAAAATGTAGCCAAATATTACTGACAACGGGGATTTCCGGCAAGCCAACGTGGTGTAAATGACCGATGCTAGAGAAAATCAAGAGGATTGTGGCGGTAATTAACTGCCGAGTCCATTTTTGCTCCTGCTGCTGGCGTTTTGCCTGATTCTCCTGGGCGATTTGATAAATACTGCGATCGCTAACCCGTAGCTGACTAGGAAAACCAGTTTTAGTTAGCTTCTCAGCGAGAATTTCTGGTGCCAGATCGTCCGCTTGATATTCGACTACCGCTACTTCCGTAATTAAGTTTACACAGGCAGAAACTACCCCAGAATTTTGTTCTAGCTGCCTCTCTACTGCCTTGACGCATCCAGCACATTTCATTCCACCCACATCTAGCGCTACTTTTTTAGTTGCAGCGCCGTCTACTTTAGGTAAGTTACTTTGGAGATCGCTGGGAGAAAGGGACTTAACCATGAAACAATTACTGAATTACTGATTATTTGCGTAGCTTATCCTTTAGGACTGATTATCTGGTTTGACAATGGAGATATAAGGCTGACTGAGATATTTCTGCGCCACCTCTTTTACTTGCTCGGCGGTAATGGGGGGGATGGCTGCTTGAAAAGTGCTGTCGAATTCGACCCCTAAACCGAGAGTCTCATACCAGCCATAAGTTTGAGCAATTTCACCGTTAGTTTGTTTCCCTAAAGCGTATTGTCCTAAAAGCTTATTTTTGGCTCCTTGAAGTTCGGTATCGCTGAGAGTTTCCCTGGTTAATCTAGTCACTTCGGTGCTTAAACCTTCAATCGCAATTTCTGTATTGCTTGGTGCTGTTCCCATGTAGGTAATAAAGGGTGCTGTATCTAGACGAGTCGGAAAAAATGCCGAGACATCGTATGCCAAACCACGTTTCTCGCGCAGTTCGACAAATAAACGGCTAGAAAGTCCACTGCCTAAATAGGTACTGATGAGTTTTAAAACCGGATAGTCTTCTAGATTTACTTTTGTCGCCAAATAACCCAACATGACTATAGATTGCTGGGTATCTTGAATAATTTCCTGCTGGGAAGGATTGAGCATCGGTACGGGAAGAGACTGGGTCGATAAAGAGGCAGCAGGTGGTTCCCAGTCGCTAAACACCTCGGTAATTAAATCTTTTGCCCGGGCGGGGGTAATTCTTCCCGAGAGACTAATCACCAGATTGTCGGGGCGAAGATAAGTTTGATGATAATTTTGTAAGTCCTGGCGAGTTAGGGTTTTTACGCTTTCCTCAGTACCCAAAACTGAAATACCGTAGGGATGCTGGGGATACATTTGCTGGCGTAGCTGATTAAAGGCGACGTTAAACGGCTGTTCTTTCTGGGAGCGAATCCCCTGGAGGGTTAGTTTACGCTCTAACTCTACTTCCGACTCGGGAAAAGTTGGCGATCTCATTATTTCTGCGAGTAAATCCAACATCGGCGGAAAATCGGCAGAGACAGTTTTTAAGCTCAAGGAAAAGTAATCGGTAGAGGCATCCGTTCCCAACCCCGCACCAATAGACTCAATCTTCTCGGCAATTTCTAAAGCGGATAAATTCTTAGTGCCCTTCGTCATCACCGCTGAAACCAAATGGGCTAATCCTGCCTGTTTTCGCTGTTCGACAATTGTCCCTGCACCTTTAAAAAAGAAACGTCCCGAAATGATATCTGCTGCTTGGTTTTCCACCACTATAAGGGTGATACCATTAGCTAAGATCGAGCGGTGCAGGTTGGGAATAGCGATAGTGGAAAATGCCATGTAGATATTTAGAAAAAATTTATTGGAGATTGAGTCACCGAGGATCGAGCAGTGAAACCGTCTCTATTTATCTAAGCAGCTTTTCTCCGAGTCAACCGCGCAATTAATAATCAGTTAATATGCGCAGCGGTACCCTTAAGGACAATTTATTAATAATCAGTAATTAAGATTTGCTCTGCTAACTTATTACTATCGCTTTGTCGCTACGCGTCTTGGTCATTTTTATCAACTTTGGGCACAATGTCGGGACGCTCCATGTTTTCCCAACCGGCAGGTCGTTTGGAATTGTACCAGGCGATCGAGCCAATGGTTACAGCCGCAATAAAACCTACGGCGTATACTGCCACGAAATAGGTCGGAAATTCTCCTGCCACAGCAAATAGTAAATTCATATTTTAAGGAAAGTTTAATATCTTAACGTTCTGCAATATTATCAAAAATTGCTTCTTTCTCATATCTTATGGGCTAAATTCCCTCAAGCTTGATCGAATTAGATGCTAGTCGGAAAAATTGCCAAGGGGCTCTCAGTTCGCGTCTATGGTCGCCACGCAGTTTAAAAATTTTCGGTCGAAAAAGAATTTATGCTAGCGATCGCTAGAGGAATAGCTACCAAACTCAGTTTAAGAATCCAGGGAGCACAAAATAACGTTACTAAAGAGAAAGTTAGGGAAGTGAAGCGCATAGCAGCTTTAAAAACATCGTCACTAATTTTAGAGCTTATGTATAGTGCACCCGCTGCGACGAAGAGAGTCACCAGAGATAGGCTGAGCATTTTATTATTCCTTGATTATTATTTGGCTATGGCTAATCCCGTGCCGCAAACTGTCGCAACCGCTCAGTTTATCAGACTTAAACTACAAACCACCTTAGTTATATTAAGATATAATAACTTTTATTGTTCCTACCAATATATAAGTATATCTGAACATCTAGAGAAATTCAGCGAGTATAAATGCTGATTGTCATCAATTGAGTAGTATTTAAACCAGCAAACCATCGGGCGATCGCTTCAATTCCCTGGTCGATGTAAAGCTAAAGTGAACGCTAACATTCTGCCTAATTAATTGTTAATCACAATTTACTCTGTTTGGTTGAAAATAAAGCGCCAAAAAAGTAGCTAAAAATTAAGCTGTTTCTCAGAACTGGGTTAGTTTATTTTCATTTATTTTGACGATGATAAACCTGTATCCGCGCAAGTGAGTTAAAGATATTCAATTCATCCTCAATCCAGGCCTGGTAATTTATGATACGCCCTCGCTAAATGCATAATTATCCGAGAGCAATCGTATGGGTTAGCAATAGTTTAAATTTTTCTAAAAAATAGTTGAACCTTTGCCGATCGCCCAGCGTCTAAAAACACAGTCGGATTGAAATCGATTAATTGAGAAGTATCGCTGACTTTTGAAGTTTATAAGGAGTCATAACTGTACCAATGTCAAAAGTAAAAATTGCCAAAACCGCCTCCAAAGCTGCCTCTAAAGGTAGCTATTCTGCAGATATGGTGCGAACTTATTTGCACGAAATTGGGCGAGTACCTTTATTAACCCACGAACAAGAAATTGTTTATGGAAAGCAAGTACAGAAAATGATGACCCTGTTAGCGACAAAAGAAGAGTTAGGAGAACTCAGTCTGAAGGAGTGGGCAAAACAAGCCCAAATGAGTGAAATCGAACTTAACAGGATTATCAAAGAAGGACAAAGAGCCAAACAGAAGATGATTGAGGCCAACCTGCGTTTGGTAGTGGCGATCGCCAAAAAATACCAGAAGCGCAATATGGAATTCCTCGATTTGATTCAGGAAGGTAGTCTTGGTCTAGAAAGGGGTGTAGAAAAATTTGACCCCACGAGAGGCTATAAATTTTCCACCTATGCTTACTGGTGGATTCGTCAGGCGATTACTAGGGCGATCGCCCAACAGGCTCGTACCATTCGCTTGCCAATTCACATCACCGAAAAGCTCAACAAAATCAAAAAAACCCAGCGTATTTTGGCGCAGCAACTCGGTCGTAGTGCGGAAATAAACGAAATAGCGGCGGAGTTGGAGCTAAAGCCCGAACAAATTCGCGAATATCTCAGTATTGCCCGACAACCAATTTCCCTTGATGTCCGCGTGGGGGAAAATCAAGACACGGAACTGTCGGAATTGTTAGAGGATGATGGGGTTTCTCCCGATCGCTATGCGACTCAACAACTGTTACGCCAGGACCTCTATAGCTTGATGGCAGATTTATCTCCCCAGCAGCAGGAGGTAATTGCTCTCCGCTTTGGTTTGGATGATGGCAAAGAGCTATCCCTGGCAAAAATCGGTCAACGAATGAGCATTAGCCGCGAGCGGGTACGTCAACTAGAACATCAGGCATTAGCACACTTAAGAAGACGTAGAGGCTACGTTCGAGAATATATGGCAAGCTAGATTTACGACCTATTCTCCATCTAGTTTCACCAGATATTTGCGGTAATTACTGGCGATCTCTCCAAGTTTGTTATAAATTCGATCTATTATTCAGTAGATTTCGTATACACGTAACAGACAGTGAGGTCGCCATTATCTTAGAATTGCCCCACAATCATCTATCATTAGCCCCTGCTGGATACCCTGGTATCTTGGTGGGGGTTCATGTCAGAATAACCAGCGTAAGCAATCATCATGGTCTAGAAAGTGTCAGCTAGAACGACCGATGTAGCGCCCCCCGGATTTCTAGGCTTGATCGAGTTTAGATTATTCCTCAGTGAGTTCTCAATTTAAGTGGTGTAGGAGTGAACAGTGACAGTATTCAAAGAAACTTTAAATGGCAAGGACAGCACAAGTGTTTCCCTTGGAATGAACGGTCAGTCTAATGGCATTGGCTCTACATCCAAAGCGGAAACAATTCAAGGTTGGCTGATCGATAAATTAGCAGAAGTATTAGAGATCGAACCAAATCAAATTGATGTCGGGCAAGATTTTGAAGAATACGGTTTAGAATCGGCTGAGGCAATCAACCTATCGGGAGATCTAGAAGATTATCTCGGCTGTCGCTTACCTCCTACCTTGCTGTGGGATTATCAAAATAT